>NZ_JBZEGV010000008.1:0-246043 GCF_058312955.1 Mesorhizobium sp. LEGMi-168a | reverse complement strand
GCGCCTCACGCTCAATGTTCTCAGAGCCGACCCCGAAAACATCCCGCTCAGCCACAAACGACTCAAAGCACGATGGGCCGATCAAGACCTACTCCGCCTCTTCACTCATATGCGATAGCCCTACCCTTGAGGGGGAGATGTCGCCGAAGGCGACAGAGGGGGTCGTTGCGCGTGGAGCGCCAACGTTCTTACGCGACTTGAAAGGACACCGGCGCGCTACGTGAGACGACCCCCTCTGGCCTGCCGGCCATCTCCCCCTCAAGGGGGGAGATTACGTCCGCCTATTCCGCTATCGCGGAAGTGCGCCCGCCTTAAAGATATGCAATGCTATATCTGCGGTACGAGGCCGCCGTGGTCGACGCGGACGCCCAAGCACATCCCCAACAATGTCGCCCCCAACGGCCGCGTCGACCATGAACTGAACGGCGATCTGACCCGGGTCGCCGTTTTGTTTTGCCGATCAGGCTTGCGACTTGGCGTATTCCGCGACCAACCCTTCATATTCCTCGAACGCCGGCAGGGCGGCGTAGCTGTGCACGGCGGGCGTCGTCGCCCAGGGCAATTTCTCGCTGGTCCAGGTCTCGATGAAGGGCGTGAACCAGCCGGGGTCATCGAGCATGGTCGGGCGCAGGTTGACGAACCAGTCGAGCCCTTCCGGCCGGGTGAACATCCAGGTCATGCAGTAGCCGCAGAAATAATGTTTTGACGCGCCATGCAGCCCGCCGATCACCGGCTCGCCCTTGGTGATCTCGAAACCTTCCGCGGGAATGGCGGCGCTCAGCGAATAGGCGCTGGACGACATCTTCTGGCAGCCGGTGCAGTGGCAGGCCATGGTGAGTAGCGGCTTGACTGAAATCTTCAGGCGCACACGGCCGCAGCGGCAGCCGCCTTCGGCGGGCAGGGACAGGTGAGGTAAGATGGAGCTCCTTGGGTTGGTTCTCCCTTCTCCCCTTGAGGGAGAAGGTGGATCGGCGCGAAGCGCCGAGACGGATGAGGGGTGTTGGAAGAAACGAGGCGTGGGTGCTTTCAGCGCCTGATCGCCTCCCCTCACTCCGTCCAGCACCCCTCATCCGTCGCCTTCGGCGACACCTTCTCCCACAAGGGGAGAAGGGGAAGAGCCCGTCAACGCCGCCGTCGTGGTCATGCGCAAACCCTGCTCTGCAAAGGCTTCATTGTAGCGCGCGACGATCTGCGGCGCTTTCTCGTTGTCGCTGTCCAACGTCGAATGCGCATCGGAAACCACGGTGACGCCGAGCCCTTCGGCAAAGGCGCCCTTGACGGTGGCGGCAACGCAGAAATCGGTCTGGGCGCCGATGAGCACCACGTCGCTCGCGCCCTGCCCTGCCACCCATTCGGCAAGGGCTGCGTTGGAAAAGGCGTTGCCGACGCTCTTGCCGAAGGTCGGCTCGTCGGCGGCCTGGCCGAGGTGCGGCCATACCGGCCAGCCGGAAGCGCCCGGCGCCAGCGGATCGCCCGCCGGCCCGTCATGGCGGACAAAGGCCACCTTGCGGCCGGTTTTCCGCGCCCATTCGATCAGGTTTCGAGCGCGCTCGGCGATTGCGTCGGCATCATGGATCGGCGGATCGAAACGGCCGTCGAACATGCCGGTCTGGAGGTCGATGACGATGAGCGGAGCGGCGGCGGAGGGGGCGTTTGGCATGGCGCGAAGATAGCGTGGCGGGTGGGTGGGTCAAGGCGGGGCGGGCCGGCAGGTGCTATCCTTGCGTCAAGGCTGACAATCCATAGTTGAATTATGAAAATCTTACAACTACAATTCGTCGAGGGATTGGGGAATGACAATGAATGAACAATACACCGTATTCCTGATCGGCGGAGGCACGGGCGGCGACGAGCAAGCGGTGTTCACGCTCGACGATCTAGGGACAAAGTGCCGGCTCACCTGCAGTTATCGGAACAAGGTCATCGAGGCGGAAGAAGACGACTATTTCGAAGCCCTGTGCCAAATCCGCAAGCAGCTCGAAGTAGAAGGAATACTGCCCTTTTGCTACGGCGCGAGTTGCAATGTTTTTCCTGAAGGCACCGTGACAGCGATGAGTCGTGGATTGGTGGTCTGCAAGGTGAAAGCGGGAGAGCATCCCAAAAAGGGCGACTTGGTCAATATATTTGACGAAGGTTATGACGTGGTGCCCGTATTCGTCAAAATGCAGCAGCAGTTTTGGGATTCATGGCTCGCCTCCCTGCCCTCTCATGAGTTGAGCAAAGAGAAGGTCGGCGCTGCGCCCCCTCTCTTGCGATTTCTAACACTTTGCTTCGCTAAGGTGTTGAAATCGCTATCTCCCCCGCTAGGCGGTAGATAGCGCCCGCCCTACGACATCAGCGGCATCGGACCTTTCAGCGCTTCCGCCAGCGCGTCCCGGAAGACCGCGATCGGGCGCGCGAGCCTTCCGGCCGGTGGGCGGTGGAGCAGCCAGCAGCGCACTTGCGGCCGGAAGCCGGGGCAGTCGACCACCTCGACCGCGTCGCGCCACGGGCTGCCCGACAGCGCGCCGGGAGTGACGACGCCGATGCCGTGGCCGCGCGCCACCAGCGACATCCTGAGATCGGCGGCCTGCGCCTCGACGCCGACATGGAAAGGCAGCCGCGCCACCTCGAAGCGGTGGCGGATGAAGGCGCGAAAGCCGCAGCCGGTCTCGTTGAGCACCCAGGGGCAGCGCGACAACGCGTCGAGCTCGGCCGGCTTCGGCACGCCAAGGCCTGGCGAGGCAACCAGCAAAACCTCCTGCACGCCGAGATCGTCACCCACCAATTCTGGCGGCGGCGCGACACCATCGGCGAGGCAGACGGCGACGGCGTCGATCTCGCTGTGCAGCACCTGCTCGACAAGACGCGGCGACAGGCTGGAGGTGATATTCAGCGTCAGTTGCGGGAAGGCGGCGCGCAAGCTGTCGAGCGGCTCAGACAAGGCGCTGGTCGAGAGGTAAGGCATGATGCCGAGGCGGAATTCGCCCCTCACCTCGCCGGCCGGCGAGACGCCGGCCTTCAGATCCTCCAGCGAACGCAGCACACGGCGGCCATGCTCATAGGCCTCGCGGCCCGAGGCGGTTGGCTTCAGCGGCTTTGACTGGCGATCAAGCAAAGGTGTAGCCAGCCGCTCCTCCAAATTCTGGATGCGGCGGGTCACACCGGGCTGGGTGAGGTTGAGCCGCGCCGACGCGCCGACGATGGAGCCGGTCTCGACAACGGCGACGAAGGCTTCAAGATCATGGATATTCATGCGTATCTCGCATAATCATTATCAGGTCAATTCAATTGTAGCATTATGCTTATCCCGAATAAAGTCTTCGCTGGATATGCGGACAGCGAGGAACCCTCATGCACGGAACTCACAACGCGCAACTGGCCGAGCCGGCTGAAACCATCACCAGATCGCAGACGCTGCTGTTTGCCGCTTCGGTCGGCATCATCGTCACCAACTTGTTCGCACCGCAGACGCTGGTCGGGCTGATCGGTCCGTCGCTCGGCGCCGCGGCGTCGGAAAGCGGTCTCGTCTCGATGGCGACGCTGCTCGGCTATGCCGCAGGGCTGTTCTTCCTGGTGCCGCTCTCCGACCTTGTCGAAAACCGCGTGCTGGTGCTGCGCATGCTAGGCGCAGCGGCGCTCGCCGCCGCCGTCGCTTCATTCGCGCCGTCGGCAAGCTCGCTGCTCGCCGTGCTGTTCGTCCTCGGCGCCGCCTGCTCCTGCATCCAGGTGCTGGTGCCGGTCGCGGCCTCAATGGCGCCGCCCGGACAGGACGGGCGCGTCATCGGCGACGTGATGAGCGGGTTGATGGTCGGCATCCTCTTGTCGCGCCCGCTCGCCAGCCTCGTCGCTGGCGCCTTCGGCTGGCGCGCCTTCTACGGCATCAGCGCCGCGGCGCTCGCGCTGCTCGCCATCCTGCTCGGCCTCACGCTGCCGAGACGGCGGCCGCTGGCGCGTGCGACCTATGCCGCACTCATAGCCTCGCTGCTGGAGCTCTTGCGGCAGGAGCCGGTGCTGCGCCGCCGGGCGCTGACGGCGAGCCTGGTGATGGCGGCCTTCAGCGTGTTCTGGACGGCGGTCGCGCTGCGCCTCGCCGCGCCGCCCTTCGATCTCGGCCAGCGCTGCATTGCGCTCTTCGCGCTGGTCGGCGCCGGCGGAGCGGTGGTGACGCCGATCTTCGGCCGCGCCGGCGACCGCGGCTGGACACGACCTGCGACGGTTCTCTGCCATCTCGGCCTGATCGCGGCGCTCGGCATCGCCGCATGGGCGGGCGCGGCGAACGCCGGCGGCGCATGGCTGCCGCTTATCCTGATGGGCGCAAGCGCGGTGCTGCTCGACATCGGCGTCACCGGCGTCCAGACGCTCGGCCGCCGCGCCATCAACCTGCTGCAGCCGAAAGCGCGCGGGAGGCTCAACGGGCTGTTCGTCGGGATATTCTTCATCGGCGGCGCCATCGGCTCGCTGCTGGCGGGGGTTGCGTGGGCGTGGGGCGGATGGAACGCGGTGTGCGCGGCCGGCGCCGCGTTCGGGGTGCTGGCGCTGGTGGTGGATTGGATGGAGTAGCGGACGTCTCTCCTTCTCCCCTTGTGGGAGAAGGTGGATCGGCGCGCAGCGCCGAGACGGATGAGGGGTGCTGGAGGGAATGAGGCGCGGAAAAATTGAGCGATTGTAACCGCTTAGTTCCTCAAGGCAGCGATCCGTCCAACACCCGTCCGAGCTTCGCTCGGCCACCTTCTCCCACAAGAGGAAAGGCGCTATTCAATCCCGCCCGTCACGACATACGCCCCCGCCGCGCGTCCATCCGCCAGCCGCACGATGGCCGTGACGATAGAGCCGTAGGAGCCACGCCAGACGCTATGAAAGGCTTGGTGTGTCGCGGCCGGCACGACCACCCGTCCAGAGCAGCGGTTGCCGCTGGCCTCCATGATGACCGACTCACCGTTGACGTGGACTTTGACGACCGCATCGGGCTCGGCCTCGCCCGCATCGATCTCCAGCGCAATCGCGATCTCGTCATTGTCGCCGGCGCGAACCGTCTCGGCACTCAGCGAAAGCGCGAGCGGCGCATCGCCAGGCCGATCCGCCACTGCCCTGCCCTCCACAAACACATCATCCGCAAGCGCCGGCACGCGCGGCGGTGTGGTGCGGCGCTGGGTGGCGCGCTCGTAATCGCCGGCGAGGCAAAGCAGCGTCCCATCGTCATAGGCCTTGCCGGCGAAGGTCAGGCCCACCGGCATGCCGATATCGGCCATGGTGCCCATCGGCACCGTCACCGTCGGAATGCCGAGATGGCGCCAGATGAGATTGCCGTTGGCGACCCAGGTGCCGTTGCGCCAGGCAAGTTCGGCAGACTGCTCATTGACGTCGGCATCGGCCGGGCCGACATCGGCGACGGCCGGCAGCACCACGGCATCGAGGCCGTTCGCCTGCAGCCAGTCCTCGAAATCGACGCGGCGCGTTTCCTCCAGGCCTTTCAGCCCGTCCTCGATGGTGGGAATGGCCGCGAGCGACGCCACACCCTTCCTCGCCCGCTCGACATAATCGGCGAGGTCGAGGTCGACATAGCGGTCGGGCAGCGTGCCCGGCGGCTGCGGGAAGATCTTTGGGCCGTCGACGGAGGCGAGATCGGGAAGCGCAGGATCGGCGTTGGCGCGCAAAAAGTCGTCCCAGGACCAGATGCAGAGGTCCCAGATTTCGCGATCGGCAAAATCCTTCGGCACAAGGCCGCGATCGACCATCGACAGCGCGCCCGGGCGGTCGCGCTCGTAGTTCGAGACGACGGGGAAATCGACCTCGACCACCTCGGCGCCGAGCGCTTCCAGGTCGCGCATCGCCTGCCGCCAAAGGTCGAGCACCGAGGCGCGGGTCTCGATCGGACGGTCGGCGCCGCTATCCTTGCCGATATACATTTTCGGCACGCCGAGCCGTTTTCTCCTTAGGGCGCCTTGCATCGCAAGCCCGGCGTAGCTCGCCGGCCTCAGCGCCGAGGCTTTGGGGATCGGCACCGAGCGCTGCACGCGCCAGAAATCGCCGCGCGCCTCTTCGTCGTCGGCGACGATCACGTCGAGCAGTTCCAGCATGTCGGGAACGGTCCGCGTGTGCGGCACCACCACATCCATCGTCGGCACCAGCGGCCAGTTGCCGCGCACCGAGATGACGCCACGCGAGGGCGTGTAGGCGACCAGCGCGTTGTTGGAGGCCGGCGCGCGGCCCGACGACCAGGTCTCCTCGCCGAGCCCGAAGGCGGCGAAGCTGGCAGCTGTGGCCGTGCCCGAGCCGTTCGACGAGCCGGAGGCGAAGGCGGCGGTGAGATAGTCGGCATTGTAGGGACTCTCGGCGCGGCCATAGACGCCGCGCTGCATGCCGCCATTGGCCATCGGCGGCATGTTGGTGAGGCCGATCAGCACCGTGCCCGCGGCGCGCAGCCGGGCGATGGTGAAGGCGTCTTCGGTGGCGACCAGATTCTCGAAGGCCGGCGAGCCGGCCGCGACCGTCAGGCCCTTCGCCTTATAGCTGTCCTTGGCGGTGTAAGGGATGCCGTCGAGCGGTCCGAGGGTTTTCCCCTCGCGACGGCGCCGGTCGGAGACGGCTGCTTCCTCGAACATTTTCGGATTGAGGATGGGCACGGCGTTGAGCGCAATGCCGTGGCGGTCGTAATGGGCGATGCGCCTCAAGTAAGCGCCGACCAGCTCGACGCTGGTGACGGTGCCGTCCTCCAGCGCGCGGCGCAGGTCGGCGATCGAGGCTTCGACGAGATGGAGTGCGGTCATGATTGCCCCAGTTGGCGTTCCGTCACACCCCCCTCTGCCCTGCCGGGCATCTCCCCCGCAAGGGGGGAGATCGGCTGGCACCGTCAGTTTCGCCAACTGCCAACGATGGAGAGATGGCGCGCCAAGGCCGAAGCTGCGAATCTCCCCCGAGTGGGGGGAGATGGCCGGTCCACCCCCCGCAGCGGCTGCGGAGGACGGGCAGGCCGGAGGGGAGTGCTGCCCCCGGGCGTGTCAGGTAATCCAAGAGCGCTATCCGTTTTCCCGACGAGTGCTCGCAGCCTCCCGTCGTCGTGCTCCACGCTCGATCCACCAGTCGTTCTGCCAATCCTCATAGCCGAGAAGCGAGCCCTCCATTCGTTCGAGAGCTTCGTTCCAGCCGGTTTTGGTGGACACCTTCGATATCAGCAGAAACGCGTCTATCCGCCACTCCTCCCCGGGAAGCGAGAAGAAGGCGCGTCTCCATCCCTGAAACCCAGGGAAGCGGGTGCGCTCGGCCTCGGTGAGCGGCGTGTCGACGATGCGGCGGACCAATCGGCCGGCTCGGACGAACGGATCGAAGCGCTCCAGCATTTCCGTCAACCAGTCCGTCGGATAGGCATCATGGAACACCGCTAGCGGCTTGCGGCCGTCGAGCATCAGCGGCAGCTCGAAATTCGTGTGAACGAGATAGGGAACGTCGCGGATCGGATGCCAGGACTCGATGCGATTGAACCTTGCGTCCGCCTCGCAAGGGGGATTGCAAATCGCGCCCAGCCGCAGGAGGTCTCCCGGTTCCAATTCCCATGAGCCGGACAGCGGAGTGCCACTACCGCAATCGAGGACCGCGCGAAGCTTTTCGAGATCGGGAACGTGAATGCGAGCCTCGGCAACCGACGATCCGGTCGCGGGATCGATTTCTTGCAAGACGAAATAGGTGGATTCGTCAGTGTTGGTCACGCGGCGACGATGGTCTCTCGGAACAGGCTTGTACAGGCCTCGTCTTGCCAGGTCGCATTCCTTGGCGCCCCCCTCTGCCCTGCCGGGCATCTCCCCCGCAAGGGGGGAGATCGGCTGGCACCGCCGCTTTCGCCAATCATCAGCAACGCGGCTCACAGCGTTTTGCTGTCGATCTGGCCGTTTTCCCTCATGAGTTCGATATAGGTCTTGGCCTGGGCATTACCGTGCTCAGCCGCCTTGAGGAACCACTTGGCCGCTTCCGGGTAGTTCGGCTTGCCGTCGATTCCAAAATAGTAAAGCGTGCCAAGGCTGAACTCGGCATCGACACTTCCAGTCTTGGCCGCCTCCAACCACCAGAACTCGGCGGCCTTACCGTCCCTGGCTGTACCTCTGCCGTTGGCATAGGCGTATGCGACGCCCAACTGACCTCGAACATTGCCCTGCCCGGCGGCCTTCTGCCACCATAGCAGAGCGTCCGCATCACTCTGGCCCAGACCTATACCTTTTGAATAAGCGACACCAAGATTCGATTGCGCGCTGGCATCGCCCTGGCTGGCGGCCTTCAGCCACCACCGCGCTGCACTGGCAGCGCTTTGGGTCACGCCAAGACCTTGCGAATAGACATTGCCGAGATTCGATTGCGCGCCGGCATCGCCCTGGTTGGCTGCCTTAAGCCACCAAGACGCCGCTTCCACGTCGTTCCTGGCTACACCGTTTCCCGTCGAGTAGGCATAGGCCAGCGCCGACTGCGCTTGATAAACACCACTAGTCGCGGCCTTCATCCACCATTGAACCGCCAGCCTCTCGTCCTGTGGCAGCCCCTCACCCAGGTGGTAGAGAACGCCGAGCATATATTGGCCGTTCGCGTTCCCCTGTTCCGCGGCCTTGCGCGCCCATGTAGCGGCCAGTTGACTGTCCTTCTCTACACCCAAACCGAACTTGTAAGCCTTGCTGAGCACATAGGCGGCCTCCGCATGCCCCTTGTCGGCCGCCCTGCGAGTCCACATCGCTCCTGTTTTGTCGTCTTTTTTGACGCCCAGGCCCTCAAAGTAAGCCTGACCGAGGCTGTACGCTGCCTCGATACTTCCCGCATCGATCGCCTTGCGCCACCAATAAAGCGCCTGCTCGTCGCTTTTGGTCAGCCCGCGGCCTTGAGAATAGAGAACGCCGAGCTGATACTCGCCATTTGCATTGCCCTTCTCCGCCGCCTTCCGCGCCAAACTGGCGGCAAGCTGATCGTCCTTCGCGACACCGCGCCCGAGAAAATAAGCCTGGCTGAGCGCAGATTCAGCCTCTGCATTTCCGCCGTCCGCGGACTTGCGCCACCAGTAAACCGCCTGCTCGTCGTTTTGTGCGGTTCCTTCGCCGCGCCAGTACATCGCGCCTAGATAGCCCTGCGAATCCCGGTTGCCCATGTTGGCCAGCAACGACAACTGACGGAATTCCTCTTCATAATCCTTGGCGAGAAACGCCGCCTGTACTTTCCGCGAGGCCGACCATTGCACGTAATAATTCCGCGTCGGCCAAAAACAGCACGAAAGCGGTCAGCACAAGCAAGATGAACGGGAACTTTCTTCGACGACGTGGCGGAGGCCAGCTCGGCACAGTTGTGTGCATTTCAAGCGGCAAGTCTTCACTGCTCACGCGCGCCAACCCCATCTACGATCCCCAGTAATCACTAGCGCAATCCGCGCTGTTCTGGAATATCCGCTGTGAGGGGATCGGGCTTCTACTCCGGCGCCCCCGCGAACAGCACCACGCCATCGCCTCCAGCCGCTGGCCAGTTGCGGATGGTGCGGTCGATGCCGCCGGTGATGAGCGTGCCGTCGGCGGCGAAGGCGACCGAATACATCGGGCCGGTGCCGGGGTCGAATTCGGCGATCTCGGCGCCCGTGTCCATGTTCCATATCCGCGCCGTGCCGTCGAGCGAGACCGAGCCCAGCTGCTTGCCGTCGGCTGACAGCGCCAGCGCGTAGACGGTGCCGGAATGGCCGTTGAAGCGGCGTACTTCCTTGAAGCTGTCGAGGTCCCAGAGCTTGATCGTGTAGTCGCCGCTGCCTGTCACCGCATGACGGCCGTCGGCCAGGTAGACCGCGCCATAGGCGCCGCGGTCGTGGCCGTGCCAGCTGCGCAGTTGCTTGCCCGAAACGATGTCCACAGCTTCAACTCGCCGTCGATGCTGCCCGTCAGCGCTCTTGTGCCGTCGGGCGAGATTGCGACGGAGCTTACGGCCCAGTCGTGGCCGGGCAGCACATGCAGGGCGGCGCCCTTCTCCAGGTCCCAGACGATGACGGAGCCGGTGTCGTGACCGCTGACAGCGCGCTTGCCGTCCGGGCTGATCTTCAGTTGCCTGACGCCGCCGTTCTGGCCTGAGGAGAAGACGTGCAGCACCGCGCCGTCGGACAACTGGCGCAAGACGATCTCGCCGTCGTCGCCGGCGGTCAGTGCCGTCTTGCCGTCGGGCATGAAGAGCGCGCTGCGCGCCATGTCCTTGTGGACGCCGAGGTCGCGGATCAGCCGCTTGCCGTCGATGTCCCAGAGTTTGATCACGCGGTCGGTGCTGGCGCTCATGATCTCGTGCCCGTCGGCCGACACCGCCAGCCAGACGACGGCGTCGCGGTGCCCTTCCGGCGCTGTCGGTGGCGCCGGCGGCGATGGCGGAGGCGGTGCCAGCGTCTGCGGCGGCGTTGCGGGCGCAAGTGCTGTCTGCTGGATGGGCTGTGCCGGAGTGGCCGGCTGTGTCGACTGCTGGATAGGTGTCGGCGGGGCGGGCTCGGCCGGCGAAGCAGCCGTCGGTGTCGGGGTAAGGGGCGCTGGCATGGGCTCGGCAGGCGGTATGGGCTTCGCGGCCTCGTGCACGGGCGCGGCCGGCTCTGGCGCCGGAGCTGGCGCCGGCTCGGCCGATGGCGGCGCCGGTTGTGTGGGGGTGGTGGCGACTTCCTTGGACTCGTTCGTTGCAGCCGGGGCGACCAGTTCGCGGCCAGCTTCTCGCCACGGGCCGAATTGGTCGGCGACGATGACGAGCAGCGCAAGCAGCGGCACGGCCAGCGCGATGCGGCGCAGCGTGGGGCGCCCGGCCGGTGCGATCTCGGCGTCGCGGCCGAAGAGAGGCGCCGAAGGATCGTGCTTTGCCGTCGCTGGCAGCAGGCCGGCCAGGAACAAAAGCCCGGCAAGAATCGAGAGCACGCCAGCCGTGCCGAAGACCTCGGCGCTCGTCGTGGCCAAGGGCTTGCCGCCCAGGGCCAGATAGAGCTTGGCGAAGCAAGCAAAGCCGACGACGAGCATCGCCAGCGCCAGCAGCGTGTCGGTCGATCTTTTCATCTATCCCCCCGTCCCTCTCCGCCCGGCGGCGGAAGGCGCATCGGCCATCCTAGCCGAGCTTTCTTGCCAGGCTAAGTGCAAGACATCACAGGAAGGAAGATAAATGTGCTTTGGCGGGGCCCGCATTCTTCCATCCAACCGCGGCCGGCATTTCGGGCTGCTCGGACAGATATCCCGGCGCCGGCGCGCATGATTCTTCATCTTCCGCATGATGAGCAGCCGACACTGTGAGCAGAAAGCCACATTCCCAAGAAATAGACTGAACTACTAGCCGGCTTGGTTGACAGGAAAGGTCCTTATGACATCATCCGGCGGGGATTTTCAGGAGAGCTTGGCATGAAGAAGATTTACGAGAAGCCTTCCCTGGCGAAAAAGGGCCGGCTTTCGACGGCTACTGCGCAGCTGGCGCCATCCACGCTGACTTAACGATTTCAGGACGCCAGGCAGCTTTCGCGTGAGCCTCCGCGGGGCTGAGCGATTCCGCGATCGTCAGGCATGGCGGATCGACCGGGCGCGATTGACAACGAGGGATGTCCCGCATAAGCCACCGGCAGGGCAATCAGGGGTTTGGATCATGAAGAAGACTTACGAGAAGCCTAGCATTGTTCGCAAAGGCAAGCTTTCGGCAATCACGAGTGTTGCTGTTTCCAGACCCGTTGGCTGAGGACTCTCTCCCAGCGTGTTTCATAAGAGGGTAAGCAGCATGCGTGACTTGAAGAAGACCTATGAGAAGCCGACCTTCGTCAAGAAGGGCAAGCTTTCGGCGATTACGAGCGTTGCGGTCTCCGGCCCGACCAACGGAAATGCGCCTGCCTAAGACTTCCCGGCGACGCGCCCCGGGCGCGGCAGCATAGGTCATTCAAAAAGACCTATTTGACCCCGACGCTGGTCAAGTAAATCTTTCCACGGCATCGCAACCGGCCCGGTCAACGCACATGGCTGCCGGGCCGGTTTTCTCACTGCGCCAGCACCAGCTCATCCAGCACAGCCTGCCAGTAGTGCTTCGTGGAAATCCGCACACGCGTCACGGCTTTGAGCAACGGCGCGTAATGGACCGGCGCCAGCGCAGACAGCACGATCTCATCGCTGGCAACCAACTCTTCACCCAGCCAGCTTTCGACCCGCGCCACCTCGCCTTCCGAAGCCAGCCACGCGGCGGTGAGCATCACCGAATGGAAGCCGAAGGGTTCGGTGCTGCCGAACTCGGCCTGATGGCCACTGCTCGTGTAGGCCACGTAGCCGCGTGACGGGCTGCCGTTGACATAGCCGTGGCTGTCCTTGACGTAGTGGCCCGTCAAGGCATTGAGGTTGCGCCAGTCGAGGCCGCCGTGGCCCGAAGAGACCTTCTGGAAGGGAAGCCTGGTCACGTCGTTGAAGCCGATCGTCTCGAGCACTGCTTCACTGGCGATCGCATCCGGCCGCAAAAGCCCGAGATCCGTCGCATAGGCCGAGAGTGTCAGCCGCCGGTCGAGGCCGGACCCCGAAATCGCCAGAGTGTCGACATCGGCCGGAAGATCGAAACAGAAGGCCCCCGGCGCAAGCGGTCTGGTGTCGAGGACCCTGCCCTTGCCCAGCAGCGACAGCGTTGCCTCGGTCGCCACGCCGCCGCGCAGGAAGCGCGCCGGCGAAAGGCCGACGGCCCTCGGCAGGTCCTCGCCGACGAGATCGGCGGGTGATCCCGGCAGTTCCACCAGGCGGAGCGACTGGTCCTCGTTGCCGGTGCTGACGCGCCAGCCCGGCGGCACCGAAACCACAAACCGGTAAGTTCCCGGCGCGCGCAAACGGGCCCGGCGCTTTCTTGCCGACATGACGAAATTGGCAAAGCCGCCATTGTTGGTGCGCACCGCGGCCAGAAAGGCGCCCTTCTCGTCATAGGCCCGCACCATGATGCCGGCGATCGGCCGGTCGGCCAGGCCGAACTTGCCGTCGCCGTCGACATCCATGAAGACGAAGGAAGAATAGTTCAGCGCGCCACGGCCGCCGCTCCAGTCGGCGCGGGGCGCGTAGTCGCGCGTCGGGTTGGGGCTGCCCAGCGCCTTGCGGCGCTTGCGACGCCAGCGCAAGGCGAGCGCGATAAGGGCGATGGCGCCGGCAAGGACGAGACCGGAAATGAAGAGGATGAGGGCCTCAGCCACGGCGGCGGCGCGATGGGCGAGAAACAATGTCCAAGACTACAGGCATGAATTGCGGTCCCCCTTCCAATTTTCTCAGCAGACTAGCGCCGAACAATCACGCTGCAAGTCATTGTCAGTGAAAGACCCTCTTGAGTTGAAATGCCGGCGGGACAGCGCCGACCTTACCTTCTCCCCTTGTGGGAGAAGGTGGCCGAGCGAAGCTCGGTCGGATGAGGGGTGTTCCAGCTTGGCAGATACGTCCAGGCTATCCCGGCAAGCGACAACATCACCAACGTCTCATTCCTTCCAGCACCCCTCATCCGTCTCGGCGCTGCGCGCCGATCCACCTTCTCCCACAAGGGGGAGAAGGTCAGGTCGCCACTTCCACCCACGCCGGCGCGTGGTCGCTGGCGTTGTCATGGCCTCGCACCTCGCGATCGATCCCCGCCCCTTTCAGCTTTCGCGCCAGCTTCTTCGACAGCAGAATGTGGTCGAGCCTGAGGCCCGCGTCGCGCGGCCAGCGGTTCCGGCGGTAGTCCCAGAACGTGTAAAGCCTCTCCTCCCTCGGGAAGGCTTTTCGCAGCGCGTCCGTCCAGCCCTGCTCGATCAGCGCGGCGAAGGCGGCGCGGCTTTCAGGCTGCACCAGCGCGTTGTCGTCATAGGAGCGGGTCTGGTAGATATCTCGCGGCTCGGGCACGATGTTGTAGTCGCCGGCCAGCACCACCGGCAGCCCGGTATCAAGCAACTGTTCCGCATGCGCCGCGAAGCGCTCATGCCAGGTGAGCTTGTAGGTGAATTTCGGCCCCGGCTGCGGGTTACCGTTGGGCGCGTAGAGGCAGGCGATGACAACGCCATCGACCGCCGCCTCGATGTAGCGCGCCTGGCGGTCGGCATCGTCGCCCGGGAGTTCGTCGCGTGTCAGCACCGGCTCGGCGCCCCTTGCCAGAATGGCGACGCCGTTCCAGGTCGGCTCGCCCTTCCACACCGCGCCATAGCCAGCCTTGGCGAGCCGGGTCAGCGGAAACTGCGTGTCGCGCGCCTTCAGCTCCTGAAGGCAGACGACGTCCGGCTTGGCGCGGGCGAGCCAGGCCAGGAGGTTTTCGAGGCGGCTGTTGATGTTGTTGATATTGAAGGTGGCGAGTTTCATTTGCCGAAGTGGCCCCTCGCTTCGTAGTCCTCGGGCTTGACCAGACGATCCATGCCGTGACGCATGCCGAAGAACGCGGCGGGCGAGAATTCAGCACCGTCGCAACGTTCGAAGATAACGGCATGGATCCTAGGGTCTGCGCGCGTCGCTTCGCTCCTTGCTCCGCCCTAGGATGACGAAGCCGATGGCTGCGCCATCCGGGCTTTAATCGTCTCCGCCACCGTCTTCAGATGATCGCCCGTCGAAAACCCCGAAATCGCCTTGCGCGGTTTCAGATCGTGGTCGCCGTCTTCCAGCCAGATCACCTCTATTGCCGCGGAAAGGCCGTAGGTCGCGACCTCGTCCTTCGTGCCGAACTCGTCGCGCGTGCCTTGAAAAATCAGCGTCGGCGTCTTCAAGTCCGCGAGGTGCTTTGTTCTCAATTGCTCGGGCTTGCCGGGCGGATGGAAGGGATAGCCGAGACAAACCAGGCCCGCGATCTCGCCCTTGGCGAACATCTCGTCGGCGACCATCGAGGCGACGCGCCCGCCCATCGACTTGCCGCCGATGATCAGCTTGCCGGTCACGCCCTTGGCCCTGAGATCGGCGATCGCCTTGATGTATTCGGGGTTCACCGTCTCGGCGCGCGGCGGCGGCTTGCGATGGCCGTAGCGGCGCGCGGCCATGTAGTGGAACTCGAAGCGCGCGACGCGAAGGCCGGCCGCGGCGAGTGCTTTTGCGGTGGCGGCCATCGAGGCGGAATCCATCGGCGCGCCGGCGCCATGGGCGAGCAGGATGGTGACGGGCGCGGTGTCGGGGCCGTCGAAGAGGAAATAGGTCATGGGGTGGTATCTCGCGCGACGCCGACGCTGCTGATCTCCCCCCTTGTGGGGGAGATGCCCGGTAGGGCAGAGGGGGGCGCGAAGGAACGCCAGCTTTCGGTCAAATCTCTCCGGGACGAGACGGTCCGAAACGGATCGATCCGTCGGCGGGACAGCGCCCCCCTCTGTCCTGCCGGACATCTCCCCCACAAGGGGGGAGATTGGCTGTCATCTCGGCCTTCGCTAATCATCCTCACCCCGCCGTGCGAGCCATGTGCAAATCGACGAACTGGATGCCCTTCTGCGCAGTGCGCGCCCATTCCGACTCCGCATCGAGCTCCAAATACCGCGCCCACAGCCGGCGCGCCTCGATCAGATTGCCCGCATCGAATTCCAGTCGCGCGAGGTTGAACACCGGGTCGGCATAGGCCTTGTCGAGCGCGATCGCCTTCTGCAGATGCCGCCGCGCCGAAGCGACCTTGCCCTCGTCGCTCATCAATCCGGCGAGGTTGAACCAGGCCTCGACAAAACCCGGATCGAGCTTGATCGCACGGGCGTAGTCGTGCGCGGCTTCCACCACGCGGCCGGCGCCGCACAGGCAGTTGGCGCGGTTGAAGGCGGCAATCGCATCCTTGGGATCGATCGCCAGGCAGCGCTGATAGAGCGCGGCCGCGTCGTCGTGGCGCCCCTCCTCTTCCGCGGCTTCCGCCTCGGCGAACAATTCCTCAAGCGTGTCGTCTTCCGGCGAGCCGAGATCGAACAACAACTGCCCGTCGAGCTCGCTCTTGCCCTCATCGAGATAGATCGCGTCCGGCCGACCGTGCTGGGAGCCGAGATTGAGCGACTTGGCGGTGAGCGAGGCGACCGGGCCGGAGCGGTGGACGGAACGCGCGATGGCGCCCCAGGCGGCGCCGCTGGCGATCAGCCCGGCATATTTCCTGGCCAGAATCAGGTCGCGGAAGGAATAGGGTTCGCCGTCATGCTCGAAGGCGTCGAATAGCGACAGCATATCGAGATCGTCGCCGGCCAGCCGCGACTGGTCGATGAGCGATTGCCTGGACAGCGACGACGCCTCCGGCGCCTTCATCAACCCTAGCAGGCGCAAAAAGCCGTTCTCGCTGATGAGCGCTCGGCCGGCGTCGCGCTCGGACTTCGCGCGGCGCTCGATCTCGGCATCGCCCGTCTTCGTCGTTCCCGCCTTGGCAAGAAGCGTGCGTCCGAACACGACATTGGTGGTGCGGCGGGTGACGCCGCGCCTCAGCTCTGCATGGCGGCGCTCGACCTCGCGTGCGGCAAGCCTGTGCGGAAAGGCGGCCAGCGCGCCGACGACGCCGAAGACAGCGCCGGGGAGGATCACCGGCCCTCCGGTCACTTCTTGCTCTTGCCGACGGCCTTCAGCAAATTCGCCTTCAGCGGGTTCTCAGGCGCGCCGCCGCCAGCAGCCGCCT
This sequence comes from Mesorhizobium sp. LEGMi-168a, assembly GCF_058312955.1. Lineage (NCBI taxonomy): Bacteria > Pseudomonadati > Pseudomonadota > Alphaproteobacteria > Hyphomicrobiales > Phyllobacteriaceae > Mesorhizobium > Mesorhizobium sp. LEGMi-168a. The sequence goes on along the minus strand of NZ_JBZEGV010000008.1, from coordinate 229,528 downwards.
TCTTGGCGGGCTTCGCCGGCGCCTCGTCGGCCTTGCTCTTCGACTTGGCGGGAGGCTTCGCCTGCTGCGACAGGCTGGCCTTCAGCGCATCCATCAGGTTGATGACGTTGCCGCGCTCCGGTGCCGCCGCAATGATCGGCTTGTGGCCCTTCAGCTTCTCGCGGATCATCGCCATCAGCGCCACTTCATAGCGATCCTCATAGTTCTTCGGATCGAAATGGGTTTCCTTCTGCTTGATCAGCGCCTGGGCGAGATCGAGCATTTCCGGGTCCGGCTTGCCAGCAGGGATGTTGCCGAAATATTCAGTCGTGCCGCGCACTTCGTTGGGATTCCTCAAGGTGCAGACGAACATGCCGTTCTCGCGCGCGCCGATCGTCACCACGCGCTCGCGGCTGGAGAGAACCAGGCGCGCGATCGCCAGCTTGCCGGACTTGCGCATCGCCTCGCGCAGCACCGCGAAGGTCTCCTCGGCCATGGCCCCATCGGGCGCGAGATAATAGGGCGAGTCCTGATAGATGACATCGACCTCGCTCTCATCGACGAAAGCCTCGATGTTCATGGTGTGGTTGGATTCGATCCGGACCGCGTCGAGGTCGCTATCATCGATGATGATGTATTGCTTGTCCTCGTATTCATAGCCTTTGACCAGGTCGGAGCGCTCGACAAGGCCGAGCTCGGGGTCGACCGGCTTCATGTTGATGCGGTTGTGCGTCTTCTTGTGCAGCTGGTTGAACGAGATGCGTTCGCTCGCGCTGGTGGCCGGATAAAGCCGGACCGGACAGCTGACGAGGCTGAGCTTGAGGTAACCTTTCCAACTTGCCCTGGGCGCCATGATGAACTCCTACGCGGCCATGCACTGACAGTTAGTTGCAGCGCTCCGCTCAAGGACGGTTGGCGCTGTGGAAATCCTACACCGACCCCTAACCTTATAAGCAAAACCCTAGCGAAGTGTTTTCGGAGCCGCCGGGAGGATAGTTCAAATTGTAGCGAGCGTCGATGGAGAGGAAGCTGAGACGCTGGCGGGACAGCGCCCCCCTCTGTCCTGCCGGACATCTCCCCCACTTGGGGGGAGATTGGCAGCTTCGGCGCCGGCTCATCACCACCAGCGCTGGCGATTAGCGAAGGCCAATGCGACATCCAATCTCCCCCCTCGTGGGGGAGATGTCCGGCAGGACAGAGGGGGGCGTGAAGGAACGCGACGCTCGCTATCCTGCCTTCTCCATCGCAGGCAAATCCCGCGCCATCTCATCTATCTCCGCCCACGGATCCCCCGACGTCTCCAGCAATCCCGGCAGCGAGGCGTAGTTTAGGTCCTCCGGCGCGTCGATCGCCTCCAGGTCGGTCCAGCTCACGGGCGTCGAGGCCGGCAGGTTGGTGCGGGCGCGCAGCGAATAGGGGGCGGCAGAGGTGTGTCCACGGGCGTTGCGATGGAAATCGATGAAGATGCGCTTCTTGCGGTTTTCCTTGCCCATGGTCGTGGTGAAGGTGTCGGGCGCGGTAGCCGCGAGCAAAGTGGAAATGGCGCTCGAAGCCTGGTGCAGTTTCTTCCAGTTCTGCTTGCGCGTCACCGGGACCGTGATGTGAATACCCTTGCCGCCGGATGTCTTGGCGAACGGCACCAGGCCGAGGCTTTCCAGCCCGGCCTTGATGTGGACGGCCGCCTCCACCACCTCGCGCCACGAAATCCCCTCGCCCGGGTCGAGGTCGAAGACGATCTGGTCGGGCTTGTCGAGTTTCGTCCGGTGCGTGCCCCAGGTGTGGAACTCGACGACGCCGAATTGCGCCAGCGCCAGATAGCCCTTAGCGTCCTCGACCGACAGATAGGTCTTGGTCTCGCCTTCCGAATTGGTGCTCTCGAACACCGCCACCGAAGGCGGCATGCCGGTGAAGGCGTGGCGCTGGAAGAAGCAGTCCTGCGGCTTGCCCGTCGGGCAGCGCACCAGCGACACCGGGCGACCGATGATGTGCGGCAGCATGAAATCGCCGACCAGCGCGTAATAGACGGCGATGTCGAGCTTGGTCGGACCGGTCTTGCCGAACAGCCGCCGTTCCGGATTGGTCACCCAGATGGTGGCGAGGTCGGATTCGGCGATCAGCCGCTTGCGCTTGACCGGCACCGGCGTGGTCAGCCCGCCGACGTCGCGCAAGCCGCGAAAGACGCCGTGGCGCAGGGCGTTGTCAGCGGTGCGGTTGGAATAGTGGATGCGAGCCGACAGCAGCGGCTTCACCCAGTGCATCTCGCGCATGATCTCGCGCGGCACGCCTTCGGGCGGCGTAGCGCCGGCGGTCAATCGCTCCAGCCTTGCAAGCAGGTCCGCCGCCATCTCCGCGTCGAAGCCGGTGCCGACCTTGCCGCGATAATGCAATTCGCCATCGACGAACTCGGCCATGCCGAGAGCGGCAAGCCCTTCCGCACGGTCGGAGACGGTGTAACCGGCAATGACGAAATCGCCTTTCTGCAAGGCCTTGACCTTGGTCCAGCTCTTGGTGCGGCCGCTTTGGTAGATGGCATCGGCGCGCTTTGAGACGACGCCTTCGAGCCCCAGTTCCGTCGCCTGATCGTAGAGCCCCCGCCCATCGCCCTCGACATGGTCGCTGAACTGGATGGCGGAGTTCGGCGCCTGACCGGCGAGCAGTTCGGCAAGCAGCGCCTTGCGCTTCTGCAACGGCACCTTGTGCAGATCCCAGCCATCGAGGTGGAGAAGATCGAAGGCATAAAAATGCAATTTCGAGCCGGCGCCCTCGGCCAGCGCGTCCTGCAGCAGCGCGAAGCGGGAGATGCCCTTGTCGTCGAGCACCATGATCTCGCCGTCGATGATCGCCTGGCTAAGCGGCAGACGCGCGAAAGCCTGCGGAAGATCGCCATAGCGCTTGGTCCAGTCGATGCCGCCGCGGGTGATCAGCCGCACCTCTCCGTCCACCACATGCGCCATGGTGCGGTAGCCATCGAACTTGATCTCGTGCAGCCAGAGCTCGCGCGTGTTCTCCGCCGGCCCCTCGCCGCCCGGCGGTTTCGGCACCTGCGTGGCAAGCTGCGGCTCGATGCGGGTCGGCGGGTCGCCTCTGACGGCGCCAGGCAGCGCGCCGGGTTTCAGCGATCCCGGTTTCGGCGGCAGGCGCTGCGGCTTCTTCTCGGCGACCAGCTCCTCGATGCGGCGGCCCGACTTCACACTTTCCGGCCGCGCCTCGAGAATGTCGAGACTGGTGTCGGAAGCAAGGTCGCGCTCCTTGAAGAGCAGCCAGTTCTTCTTGTTCTCGTCTTCGCCGGGCTTCGGCTTCAGCCGGGTCAGCATCCAGCCGCCATTGAGTTTTTGACCGGCCAGCCGGAACTTGAAGGCGCCGGTCCTGAGGCTCTTTTCGACATCCTCCATCGGCGCCCAGGTGCCGGTGTCCCAGACGATCATCGGCCCGCCGCCATACTCGCCCTTGGGGATGAAGCCCTCGAAGTCGATATATTCGATCGGATGATCCTCGGTCTCGACGGCGAGGCGCTTGTCGGCCGGGTTGAGCGAGGGGCCGCGCGGCACCGCCCAGCTTTTCAGCACGCCGCCGACTTCGAGGCGAAGGTCATAGTGGTCGGCGGTGGCATGGTGCTTGTGCACGACGAAGCGGTTGCCGCCCTCGCCTGCCAATCCGCCAGATGGCTCAGGTGTGCGGCTGAATTCGCGCTTGGCGCGGTAGGGTTTGAGTTTGGCAGGGGTTGGCATGGGTTAAAGTTCTGAGCGCGCGGCAAACAAGGGCAAACGCCGCGTTCCGTCACACCCCCCTCTGTCCCGCCAGCATTTCGGATTGTCTTGTAGCGCAGTGGCTCGACGAAATAGGCGCCACCCTCAATCGTCAGCAGCCGGCGTCAATTCGAGCTCGACCGGCGTCAACCCCTGCCTGAGCTGGCTCAGCCGGAACTCGTCGACCCAATAGGCCTCGCCGTCGACCAGCACGCGGGCGCTGTACGTGCCGCCGGAAAAGCTCTGCGCGGTGACATAGACCTTGTGGCGGTCGAGCGCCTTCTTCACCGCGGCGCGGCGGGAATTTTCTCTCGCGACGGGACTGGCCATGACCTCACTCTGTGCACGCTCCCACTGAAATGGCGGCTGCCTATAAGGATGGCGGAGAGCGGCGGGCGAGTCAATTTCGGTGCGACGACGGCGCTGACGCCGCCGCGGTCGACAAGTTCCGAACGCCGCTGAGCTTCGCCATCGACGGCTTGACCAGAGGATGGCGAAGCGGGTGTTGCCACCTCAATAATTCATTCCGGGCGGCATTGTTGGAGCGGCCTCACTCTTCGGCTTTTCCGCCACCATCGCCTCGGTGGTGACCAGAAGCCCTGCGATGGAGGCGGCATCCTGCAACGCGGTGCGCACCACCTTGGCGGGATCGATAACACCTTGGCTGTAGAGATCGCCGTAGTCGCCGGTCTGGGCGTTCCAGCCGAAAGAGAACTGCCCGTTCTCGCGCAACCTGCCGACGATAATCGAGCCTTCGGCGCCCGCGTTCTCGGCGATCTGGCGCACCGGCGTTTCCAGCGCCCGGCGCACGATCTCGATCCCGGTCTTCTGGTCGGGGTTGTCGACCGCAGCAGCGTCGAGCGCCTTTGCGGCTCTCAGCAGCGCCACGCCGCCGCCCGGCAGGATGCCTTCCTCAACCGCGGCGCGGGTGGCGTGCAGCGCGTCGTCGACGCGATCCTTACGCTCTCGGACCTCGACCTCGGTCGAGCCGCCGACGCGGATGACCGCGACGCCGCCAGCGAGCTTGGCCAGGCGCTCCTGCAGCTTCTCGCGGTCATAGTCCGAGGTGGTCTCCCCGATCTGCTGCTTGATCTGGGCGACGCGGCCCTGGATCTCCTCCTTCCCGCCGGCGCCGTCCACGATGGTGGTGGCCTCTTTCTCGACCATCACCCGCCTGGCGCGCCCAAGCATGTCGAGCATGACGTTCTCCAGCTTGATGCCGAGATCTTCCGAGATGACCTGCCCGCCGGTGAGGATGGCGATGTCTTCCAGCATGGCCTTGCGGCGGTCGCCGAAGCCCGGAGCCTTCACGGCGGCGATCTTCAGGCCGCCGCGCAGCTTGTTGACCACCAGCGTGGCCAGAGCCTCGCCTTCGACGTCCTCGGCGATGATGAGCAGCGGCTTGGTGGACTGCACCACCGCCTCCAGGATCGGCAGCAGCGCCTGCAGGTTGGACAGCTTCTTCTCATGGATGAGAAGATAGGCGTCCTCCAGTTCGGCGCGCATCTTGTCCTGGTTGGTGATGAAGTAGGGCGACAGGTAGCCGCGGTCGAACTGCATGCCTTCGACGACTTCCAGCTCGGTCACGGCGGTCTTGGCCTCCTCGACGGTGATGACGCCTTCGTTGCCGACCTTCTGCATCGCCTCGGCCAGGAAGCGGCCGATCTCGGCATCGCCATTGGCCGATATAGTGCCGACCTGGGCGATTTCGTCGTTGCGGGTCACCTTGCGGGCATTGGCCTTGATCTCGGCGACGACCACTTCGACGGCGCGGTCGATGCCACGCTTCAGGTCCATCGGGTTCATGCCTGCGGCCACGGCCTTCGCCCCTTCCCGCACAATGGTCTGCGCGAGCACGGTGGCGGTGGTGGTTCCGTCGCCGGCGATGTCGCTGGTCCTCGAGGCTACCTCGCGCACCATCTGCGCGCCCATGTTCTCGAACTTGTCCACCAGCTCGATTTCCTTCGCCACCGTCACGCCGTCCTTGGTAATGCGCGGGGCGCCGAACGACCTGTCGATGACGACGTTGCGGCCTTTCGGGCCGAGCGTCACCTTCACCGCGTCGGCCAGTATATCGACGCCACGCAGCATCTTGTCTCGGGCCTCGGTGTGGAATTTCACTTCCTTGGCAGCCATGGATCCCTCCCTCCGCGAGGCTCTGCAACCAGACCTCGCACGCCTATCGCAACTAGGCTGGCGCAAAGGGGTTTCAAGGGCGCCGTTCCGGAATTTTTGGGCGCCCGCCTTGATACCAACGCGCTGTAATCATGAGGTTATTCGGGATAGCGAAACGGAGACAGCGGCTCCCTCGCTCGCCGTCGATACTTGTGCGCCGCAGCATCGGAACACTTCGCCTCGTCAGCCCGTTCAAAGAGACCCGGCCGCCGGCCTTGCCAGGCCTTCGCGCAAGCGGCACAAGAGGCTATGCCGCCGCTGGCGAGCAAGGGAGATAGCGATGGTTCAGATCAGGGCGATGACGAAGAACGACCTGGCCGCCGTCTCCCAGCTGCTCGGCCAGTCCTGGCGGCGGACCTATGCGCCGATCATGGGCGAAGACACCACGGCCAGGCTGTCCGACGAGAAGCATGCGCCCGAGAAGCTCGCGGCCGAACTTGCAGACGACGACAAGATGTCCTTCGTCGCCGAGCGGACCGACGGCTCCATCGCCGGCTATGCTATGGCGGCGATGGACGAGAACGGCGACGTCATGCTCGACCGGCTGCATATCGAGCCGCAGGAATTCGGCAGGGGCCTTGCCGTCGACCTTCTGCATGCCGTGCTCGCCGCCCATGCCGGCATCCCCAGCATCGCTCTGGAGGTGATCGAGGGCAACGACCGGGCGGTTGCCTTCTATCGCAAGCACGGTTTTGAGGTGGTCGAGCGCCGCCCCGCCGCGCACGGGGTCGGCGGCCACGCCTCGCTGATCATGCGCCGGCTGCTGCCGATGGCCTGAGGCGCTGGACGTGCTTCGTCCCGGCCCTATAATTTCGCGAGCGCTTATTTTCCTTCGGAGACAGACAGATGAGCCTGGGCAAACAGAAACTCGGCAGCCAGGGGCTCGTCGTCTCTTCGATCGGCCTCGGCTGCATGGGCATGAGCCAGTCCTACGGGCCGGCCGACGAGGCGGAATCGATCGCAACGCTCCACCGGGCGATCGAGCTCGGCTGCACCTTCCTCGATACGGCCGAAGTCTACGGGCCCTTCATCAATGAGGAGCTGCTCGGCCGCGCGCTGAAGGGCCGGCGCGAGCAGGTGACGATCGCGACAAAATTCGGCTTCCGCATCGTCGACGGCAAGCAGGACGGCACCGGTCGCGACAGCCGGCCCGAACATATCCGCGAGGTGGTGGAGGCCTCACTCACGCGGCTTGCCACCGACCATATCGACCTGCTCTACCAGCACCGCGTCGACCCCGATGTGCCGATGGAGGATGTCGCCGGCGCGGTCGGCGAGCTGGTGACGGAGGGCAAGGTGCGCTTCTTCGGTCTGTCGGAGGCGGGCATCGCCAACATCCGCCGCGCGCATCAAGTGCATCCGGTCTCGGCGCTGCAGAGCGAATATTCGCTCTGGGAGCGCAACCTGGAGCCCGAGGTGATCCCGGCGCTCAAGGAATTGGGCATCGGCCTGGTGCCGTTCGCGCCGCTCGGCCGCGGCTTCCTCGCCGGCGACGTGAAACGCGCCGAAGAGTATCCGGAAGGCGATTTCCGGCGCGGCGATCCGCGTTATCAAGGCGAGAATTTCGACGCCAATGTCGCCGCGGCCGCCACGGTGCGCGATATCGCCATCGCCAAGGGCGTGAAGCCCGGCCAGGTGGCGATCGCCTGGCTCATCGCCAAGGGGCCGGAATTCGGCATCGACATCGTGCCGATCCCCGGCACCAAGCGGCGGACTTATCTCGAAGAAAATGTCGCGGCGGCGGACATCAAGCTCGACGCCACCGAGATGCTGGGCCTCGACATGGCGCTGACGGCCGACAAGGTGTCTGGGCCACGGTATAGTGAGCGGACGATGTCGATGGTGGACCGGTAAGCGCCAGCCAGTCTCCCCCCTCGAGGGGGAGATGGCCGCGAAGCGGACAGAGGGGGTCGTCTCACATTGAGCGCCGGCGCCCTGTCGAAACGAGGAAGAAGTTGGCGCTTCATGCGCGGCGACCCCCTCTGTCGCCTTCGGCGACATCTCCCCCTCAAGGGGGGAGATCGGCAGCCCCTACTTCTTCTTACAATCCGCCATCGCCTCCATGGCCTTCCTGGCCTCTCCCTCGCTGGCGTATTTCTTCTTGCCGAGATCGATGACCAAGGTTCCGTCCGGCTTCTTTGGCACGATTTCGCACTGCTTCGAGACGGCATCCCTGGCGACCCAGTATTCTTCGGCCGCCATGGCGGGGAGGCAGGCGAAACCGGCGACGAGGGTTGCGATGGCGAGGGCGCGAAGCATTTTCCTGGCCTCCATTGCATGCGTCACTGGAAAGCAGGGCGGAACCCGCCGAGCGCCGAGTGGCGCCGGCACCCTGCTTTGGGCAAACGCCTTGCTCGCCCCTTCTGTTCCGGCAGTTCAGGCGCCCGAATGCGGGTCGATGCTATAAGGATGCACCGGGTAGCCCGGGCCGATCGTCTCGCTCACCCGATCGATCCAGGCGCTGACCGCCGGATAATCGGCAAGCGAAAAGCCGCAATCCTCGGCGCGGTGGCTGTAGGCATAGACGGCGATGTCGGCGATGGTGAGAGAGCCGCCGACGAGGAAGGGCGCGTCTTGCAGACTGCGCTCAAGTGCTGCGAGCGCGCGGGCGCCCGCTTCGCGCTTGGCGGGAGCAAGCGCCTTGTTGCGCTCCAGCCGCCCGGTCAGCGTCCAGAAGCGCAGCGAGCCGATGACCGGCTCGACATGATACTGCTCGAAGAACAGCCACTGCATGACCTTGGCGCGGAGGTAGCGGTCCGCCGGCAGATAGGGCGAGCCCTCGGCGAGGTAGACGAGGATCGCGTTGGACTCGGCGATCGCCTCGCCGTCTTCCAGGCCGAGCACCGGAACGGCGCCCGCCGGATTGAGCTTGAGAAACTCTTCCGTGTGGCTCTCGCCTTCGAAGATCGACACTTGCCGGGTTTCGTAAGCGATGCCGAGCAACCCGAGCAGAACGCGCACCTTCCAGGCGTTTTGCGACGGCCGGTAATCGTAGAGCGTAAGCATGATGGATCCCCTCTCGTTCAGACGGATGGCTTCGCATAGAGCATGGACCGGCGCCACCCGATTTATGCGGCGATCCGCTGCCGTGGAGGCTCCAAGATCTCGATCAGCCTCGCGACCCGCGCGCTCGGCAAGCGGCGGCCTTCATTGACCAGCGCCTCGTCGACGCCGATCCAGGCGAACGCTTCGCGCAGTTCGCCAAGGCTAACGCCGGTCAGCGCGATGGCGGCGATGACTGCCCCGTCCACCAGGCCCAGCACTGAAGTGATGTCCTCGCGTGTCATGGCTGCCCCCATGCAAGGGCGGGCCTTTGAACGACAACGAGCCCCGGCATGCGGCCGGCATCCCAATTCAATGATCAAATCTACCGGCAGACAGAATGTGGGTCTTGACTTTGGTCAGACAGCCTCCAGATCGACACTTGCCGGTCGCCTCAGGGGATCGGCAACGCCGCCGGTTTGCCGGCCGCGGCTTGCTGGCCACGATTTGCTGGCCATTGGGTAACGGACCCGATGCGACGGCGCGGTTCGACTTGAGAGTCACACGATCCCAGGCCGGGACATTCGACGACATCTTGACGCGACCTGATGAGGAGGAAATGCAATGGCAATCCGTGATCTCATTCCCTGGGGCCGGGAGAGCAGCCAGCTCTCCGACATTTATCGCGATCTCCATCGTGGGGGCGACCCCTTCATGATGCTGCATCGGGAAATGAACCGCCTGTTCGACGACGCCATGCGTGGCTTCGAAACGCGCATGCCGTCATTTAGCGGGGCCTATGCCGGGCAAGCCTGGCCAAGTGTGGAAATCTCCGACAGCGACACGGACATCCACGTGACCGCCGAGATTCCCGGCATGGAGGAAAAGGACATCGAGGTGCTGCTCGACGACGGCGTGCTGACGCTGCGCGGCGAGAAGCGCGCCGAGACCGAGGAAAAGGGCAAGCAATTCTCCGAACGCTTCTATGGCCGTTTCGAGCGGCGCATCCCGCTCGGCTACGAAGTCGAGGAAGACAAGGTCCACGCCAGCTTCCGCAACGGCGTGCTCACCGTAACGCTGCCCAAGACCAAGCGCGCCCAGACCAGGGCCAAGCGCATCGCCGTCAATGAAGGCAAGCCTAGCAGCGCGAAGCATTGAGGGCCTGGCACTCCTTCCCCCTTGTGGGGAAGGGGGCGCACTTTCATCCCGCTTCTTGATATCAGCGGCCACAACCCTCGCCTCGATGCCGATCTCGCGCAGCAGGCCGGTGACCGGGTTGTGGAAACCGACGAGATAGAGGCCAAGTTCGGAGGCGCGGGCATTCACGCCGCTCCTCTGCGGCCTGAGTTCCGCCGGCAGGAAGCCGTCAAAGCCCGGCCGATAGCCGGTGGCGAGGATCACGGCGTCGAATTTTTGCTCCCGCCCGTCGGTGAACCGCGCGCCGTCCACGGTGAAGCTTACGATATCCGGCGCAATGCCGATCCGGCCGGCCTTGATCGCCGCCACCGTGCCGACGTCGATCACCGGAATGCGGCCGGCGTCGATCTGTCTGAGGATGCCGTCCTTCGGCCGCACGATGCCGTATTTCTCCAGCTTGCCCAGCGCGAGGTCGAGGATTTTTGGGAACATCCAGTCGTTCAGCGCCTGCGGCATCGGCCGGCTGGCGATGCCGACCATCTGGATCGGCACGCCGAAGAGCTGGCGCGGCACGATGTGGACGCCCTTGCGCACCGAGATCACCGGAAAGGCGCCGCTTTCGGCAAGGTCGAGCGCGATCTCGGCGCCCGTGTTGCCCATGCCGATGACCAGCACTTGTCTGCCGACATAGGGCGCAGCCTCGGTGTAGGCGGCGCTGTGCAGCACCTCCCCCTTGAACGCCTCGATGCCGGGGAAGGCCGGCACGATCGGCTCGGCATTGTTACCGGTGGCGATCACGACTTTCTTCGCGCGGATCTCGCCAGCATCGGTTTCGACCAGGAATTTTCCGCCGTCGCGGCGGATCGATGTCACCGTCACGCCGAAGCGCGGCTTCAGGCCGAAGCGCTGGGCATAGGCGTCCAGATAGGCGACCACCTTTTCGCGCGGGACGTAGCGAGGGTGGCTTTTGGGGAACGGCACGAAGGGCAGCGAGGAAAACGACTTCACCGTGTGCAGATGCAGTCGCCGGTAATGCCGCCGCCAGGCCGGCGCCACCTCGCTGGCCTTTTCGAGGATGGTGAAATCGACCCCGGCCTGTTTCAGGCAGGCGCCGACGGCAAGACCGGCCGGTCCCGCGCCGACAATGACGACATTGATGTCCAAGGTAGCCTCCTCCCCCAAGGCCATATCAGGCTATGCCGGGAGGTGTGGGAGGAGCAAGTAGGGAGAAGCACCTATGCTTCTCCCCCTTGTGGGGGATATGGGGCCGGCGTTACTCCGGCTCGTCTTCGGGCGGCTCCAAAATCTCGATCAGCCGCGCCACGCGCGCGCCGGGCATCGCGTGGCCTTCATTCATCAACGCTTCGTCCGCGCCGATCCAGGCGAAGGCCTCGCGCAGTTCGGCGAGGCTGGCGCCGGTGAGCGCGATGTCGGCGATCACGGCCTCGTCGACAGGACCAAGCACGGAAATGATCTCGTTGCGGGTCATCTTGTCCTCCCCATGGGTCGGGACGATGGCATAGAAACGGATAGCGGGCCGGGCGGGTTCCGGGCGGGCACCGAAGTCGGGCGCTGGCGGGACAGCACCCCTCTTTGCGCCCACCGCAGTTAGCCGCTATGCACGAGGCCTCGCCCGGAATCCACCGAGTCCCCATGAAGCTCGCCCTCCTCCTCACCGCCCTGCTCCTCACCACACCCGCTCTCGCCGACTGGAAGCCGGTCGAGAAAATTGCGACCTATGTCATCACCGGCCAGACGGTGGAGGCGCTCTATATCTCGATCGGCGAAAAGGGTCCGGTGATCGGCAAGGACTCGGCCGGCAATGAGCGGCGGGCCATCGCGCACACCAACTTCAAGCTGACCTGGCAGCGGGATTATCAACCGCAGGGCGGCGCCTGCGTGCTGAAGACGGCGCGGCCAAAGCTCATCATCACCTATACTTTGCCAAAACCCGCTGCAAAACTTGCCCCCGCCGTGCAGGCGCGCTGGGATGCGTTTGCCGCTGGGCTCGCCGCGCATGAGAAGGTGCATGGCGCCGGCATCGTCGACATGGTGGACAAGATCGTCGCCTTCAGCGTCGGCCTCACCATCGCCGACGACCCCGGCTGCACGAAGGTCAGAGCGGAGCTGACGAACTATCTCGACCAGCTTTCCAAGGCCCAGCGCCTAGCCAGCCGCGACTTCGACAAGGTCGAGTTCGGGCCGGGCGGCAATCTGCAGAAGCTGATCGCGGCGTTTTTGATCGGCGGGTGAGACGGCCAGGCAGTAAGCCTTGCAGGCCCCCCTGCCCGCTGCGGCGAGCGAGCCATAGTGGAAGCACCAGCCCAGCGATGGCGACACCCTCGATGGGCGGCGTCAATCCCGCCGCTGCCGGAACGAGCAGCAGTCAGACTTTCCCGGCTAGGTTGAAGACTTCTACATTAGTAATAACTAATATAATGTCGTCAGCTACTTGAACCATTCACTGGCAAAAGCCCCGCTTCGGCCGGTTCGACTTCGCGTCCGCGCGAGCTTCGATCATCTGTCCTGATGAGCAGAGAAGAACCGCATGAGGACCGCTTTACAGGCGGATTTGGTAGCGCTACCGTTTCACAGTCGCGTGACCCGGGGGGGAGCTGGGGCAGACGTCGCCGACGCCAGTGGTGGATGCTTGCCGGCATCCGTTTCAACCACGCCTGAGTAGAAACGGCTCCCAGCGAGACTTCGCAGGGACCATCGGGAGGAATTCGATGGCGTCTGTCGCGATTGGCGATGTCTACAAATCGTTCGGAGCCACCCAGATCCTGCATGGCGTCAGCGTCGACATAGAAGACGGCGAGTTCGTCACGCTGGTCGGGCCCTCGGGCTGCGGGAAGTCGACGCTTCTTCGGATGATCGCCGGGCTGGAAAAAATCTCGCGCGGCCATATCTCGATCGGCAGCCGGATCGTCAACGACGTTGCGCCAAAGGAGCGCGACGTGGCCATGGTCTTCCAGAACTACGCGCTCTACCCGCACATGACCGTTGCCGAGAACATGGCGTTCTCGCTCATGCTCAAGGGTGTCCCGAAAGCGGAAAGCGATGCCGGCGTCAAGCGGGCGGCCGAGATTCTCGGGCTGGTGCCGCTTTTGTCGCGCTATCCGCGCCAGCTTTCCGGCGGCCAGCGCCAGCGCGTCGCCATGGGCCGCGCGATCGTGCGCAATCCCGCGGTGTTCCTGTTCGACGAGCCGCTCTCAAATCTCGACGCCAAACTCAGGGTTCAGATGCGCGCCGAGATCAAGGAACTGCACCAGCGGCTGAAGACCACGACGGTCTATGTCACCCACGACCAGATCGAGGCCATGACCATGGCCGACAAGATCGTCGTCATGCATGACGGCGTCGTCGAGCAGATCGGACCGCCGCTCGAGCTCTACGACCGGCCGAACAACCTTTTCGTCGCGAGCTTCATCGGCTCGCCCGCCATGAACTTGCTCAAGGGCACATTCGCCAACGATGGCGCGCCGTCCTTCCGGGGCGCGGGAGGCGTTTCCATGCCTTTGCCGAAACCACCCTCGATCGGCAGCGGCGAAGCCATCGTCCTTGGCGTGCGGCCAGAGCATCTGCGGCTGGCCGAGGACGGCATTCCGGTCACGGTGGTGGTGATCGAGCCGACCGGCTCGGAAGTGCAGATCATCGGCCGGACAGCCGGCGGCGAGGATATCGTCGCCAATTTCCGCGAGCGCCATTCCTTCGCGCCGGGAGAAACCATTCGGCTGTCGGTCGAGCCTGGCCCTATCCATCTGTTCCACGGCGAAACAGGCCAGCGGATCGAAGCGGCGCGATAGACCAAGCAACGAGGAAACAACAGGAGGAGACGAGCATGAAGTTCACCAGACGCGACGTGATCCGCACGACCGCCGGCGCGGCCGCCGGAGCCTTGGGCAGCCGTTTCGTCGGCTCGAGCGCCTTCGCGCAAGAGGGCCTGACCTACAAGCCGGAGGAAGGCGCCAAGCTCCGGCTGCTGCGCTGGTCGCCTTTCGTGCAGGGCGACGAGGACCAGTGGCTCAAAAATACGAAGCGGTTCACCGAAGCGACGGGCGTGGAGGTCCGCGTCGACAAGGAGAGCTGGGAAGACATCCGTCCGAAGGCCGCGGTCGCCGCCAATGTCGGCTCGGGACCCGACCTGATGTTCGTCTGGTTCGACGACCCGCACCAATATCCCGACAAGCTGCTCGACGTGACGGAGCTGGGCGACTATCTCGGCAAGAAATATGGCGGCTGGCACGATGGGCCGAAACAATATGCGACGCGCGAGGGCAAGTTCCTCGGCCTGCCGCTCGCCACCATCGGCAACGCCATCGTCTATCGCGAGAGCTGGGTGAAGGAGGCCGGCTTCGCGGAATTCCCGAAGGACACTGCCGGCTTCCTCGAACTCTGCAAGGCGCTGAAGGCGAAGGGCCATCCGGCTGGCTTCACGCATGGCCATGGCGTCGGCGACGGCAACAATTACGCGCATTGGCTGCTGTGGAGCCATGGCGGCCAGATGGTCGACGAAAGCGGCAAAGTGACGATCAACAGCCCCGAGACGCTCAAGGCGATCGAGTATGCGCAGGAACTCTACAAGACCTTCATTCCCGGCACTGAAAGCTGGCTCGACGTCAACAACAACCGCGCCTTCCTGGCCGGCGAAGTGAGCGTCATCGCCAACGGCATTTCCGTCTACAACACAGCCAAGGTCAACAAGGACAAGGATCCGAAACTGACCGAGATCGCCAAGGACATGCGCACAACCAACATGCCGATCGGTCCAGTCGGGAAATCCGTCGAGCTGTACCAGGTGACCACCGCCGTCATCTTCAACTACACGCCCTACCCCAACGCCGCCAAAGCCTACCTGCAATTCATGTTCGAGGACCCGCAGATGACGGACTGGATCACGTCTTCGGCCGGCTATTGCTGCCAGACGCTGAAGGCCTTCGACAACAATCCGGTGTGGAAGGCCGACCCGAACAATGCGGCTTACGCGAAAGCCTCGGCGACGCTGCGCCCCAACGGCTATGCCGGGCCGCTCGGCTATGCATCGGCCGCGACCATGGCCGACTATGTGCTGGTGGATATGTTCGCCAAGGCGGTGACCGGCCAGGCCACGCCGCAAGAGGCGATGGAAGAGGCGGAAAAACGGGCCAACCGCTACTACCGCGTCTGATCGCGTCGGACAGCTTAAGACGGGTGGCCGCGACAGCGTGGTCACCCACCGTTCCACCGCATCTCGCAAGGAGCCCGCGCCATGGCCGTGCCGTCCGTTGCCGTTCAGCGGCGCCCGTCGATCCTGTCGCGGCTTGCCGAGAGCCGCAACGTGCTCGGCCTCGGCTTCATGCTGCCGGCGGCGGCGCTGCTCCTGGTTTTTCTCACCTATCCGCTGGGGCTCGGGGTCTGGCTCGGCTTTACCGATGCCCGCATCGGCCGCCCCGGCATCTATATCGGCGCCGAGAACTACGAATATCTCTGGAGCGACAGCGTCTTCTGGCTGTCGGTCTTCAACACGCTGCTCTACACGGTCAGCGCCTCGATCCTGAAATTCGTGCTCGGCCTGTGGCTGGCTCTCATCCTCAACGAGAAGCTGCCCTTCAAGTCGTTCTTCCGCGCGGTGGTGCTGCTGCCCTGGGTGGTGCCGACGGTGCTGTCGGCCATCGCCTTCTGGTGGATCTACGATTCGCAATTCTCGATCCTTTCCTGGGCGCTGCAGCAGATGGGCCTGATCGATCATCGCATCAACTTCCTCGGCGACCCGACCAATGCGCGCGCCTCCGTCATCGCGGCCAATGTCTGGCGCGGCATTCCATTCGTCGCCATCACGCTGCTTGCCGGCCTGCAGACGATCCCGCAGTCGCTCTATGAAGCGGCCACGCTCGACGGCGCCAGCCGCTGGCAGCTGTTCCGCCATGTGACGCTGCCGCTTTTGACGCCGATCATCGCCATCACCATGACCTTCTCGGTGCTGTTCACCTTCACCGACTTCCAGCTGATCTATGTGCTGACCCGCGGCGGGCCGGTGAACGCCACCCATCTGATGGCGACATTGTCCTTCCAGCGCGGCATCTCAGGAGGCCAGCTTGGCGAGGGCGCGGCAATTGCCGTCGCCATGATCCCCTTCCTGCTGGCGGCGATCCTGTTCAGCTATTTCGGCCTGCAACGGCGCAGGTGGCAGCAAGGCGGCGGAGACTGACATGGCGGCGATCAAGGAAGTCGAGCGCCTGGACACCGACGAAGGCGGCATGGGCTACCTGCAGAGCCTGCCGCGCCGCGTGGTGACGGTCTATCTGCCGCTGCTGGTGTTTCTGATCGTGCTGTTGTTTCCGTTCTACTGGATGACGATCACGGCGGTTAAGCCCAATGTCGAGATGACCGACTATGTGAACTACAATCCGTTCTGGGTCGTGCATCCGACACTGGAGCACATACGCTACCTGCTCTTCGAGACCTCCTATCCGGGCTGGCTGCTCAACACCGTCATCATATCCACCGCCGCCACATTCCTGTCGCTGGCGGCCGCGGTGCTTGCGGCTTATGCGATCGAAAGGCTGAGGTTCTCGGGCGCGCGCCAGGTCGGCCTCGCCGTCTTCCTCGCCTATCTGGTGCCACCCTCGATCCTGTTCATTCCGCTGTCGGTGATGGTGTTCAACCTCGGCCTCTACGACACGCCGTTCGCGCTGATCCTCACCTATCCGACCTTCCTGATCCCGTTCTGCACGTGGCTCCTGATGGGCTATTTCCGTTCGATCCCCTTTGAGCTGGAGGAATGCGCGCTCATCGACGGCGCAACCCGCTGGCAGATCCTCACCAAGATCGTGCTGCCGCTGTCGGTGCCGGGCCTGATCTCGGCCGGCATTTTCGCCTTCACGCTGTCCTGGAACGAGTTCATCTACGCACTGACCTTCATCCAATCGTCAGAGAAGAAGACGGTGCCGGTCGGCGTGCTCACCGAACTTGTCCGCTCCGACGTCTATGAATGGGGAGCGTTGATGGCAGGCGCCCTGATCGGCTCGCTGCCGGTGGTCGTGCTCTATTCGTTCTTCGTCGAGCACTATGTGTCCTCGATGACGGGCGCGGTGAAGGAATAGCCGCACCTCGCGCCGGTCATTGCACGGGAGCAATGCGCCAGTCGGTAGATATTAGCGGAACGGCACCAGTTGGGACGCGCCGCATCTGATCGGCGACATCGGCCTGACCATGGACGACGTGCGGGAGGAACTCGCAAAGCCGTTCTGGCGGCGGTAGGCCAGAACAAATTCAGCAAAATATCAGCAGCCGTTCAGGACGAAGAGCGCCCGTCAGGACGATGCTTGCGCAGACAGCGACGAGCAGCCCACGACGAGCACCGCCGCCAACCCTGGAGGTCGATCATGCACACGAAGGCCGATGCGCCATTCCCGCCCGCCGACCTGGCACGAGAGGAATTGCTTCGCTTCTTCTCGACCGGCTTTGCCGGCCCTTGCTGTGGCGAAAGCAATGAGATGCTCGCCTATCTCGAAGGGCTGGCGTCCTGCGAGAAAGCGGAGGCCCCGGTCGCCGCACCGCCCAAGCCATGGCTTCGCCTTCGCGGCATCCTTTCAGGCTTGCACTTGTTTCCGGCTTGACCTTGCCGGCATATGACGCTCCGATAATCGTCGCGCAATGAGGCGCGGCGATGGGGCAAGAGTTTGGCGCTACGGATCGGCTGCGCGGTTCTCGATCTCGACCTGGGCACGCTGCGGCGTGACGGCGAGATCGTTGCAGTGCGGCCGAAGACCTTCGAGTTGCTGGCCTTCCTGGCACGCAATCCCGGCCGTGTGCTGAGCAAGGACGAGCTCCTGGCGGCCGTCTGGCCGGGTATCATCGTTAGCGAGGATTCGCTCACCCAGTGCATCCGCGATGCCCGCAAGGCGATCGGCGACGAGGCGCAGGCGCTGATCCGCACGGTGCAGCGCCGGGGCTATCTGTTCCAGGCGCCCGAGATCGAGGCCGCGCCGCCGCCGGCCGCCACCGCTGCCCGGGCGGAGCCGATGGTGGCAGTCCTGCCGTTCCATGTCGACGCGGCAGACGCGACGGCCAAGGCATTGTTCGACGGCGCCGTCGAGGAAATCACCACCGCGCTCTCATATTTCAAGACCGTCGCGGTGCTGGCGCGTCATTCAGCGTTCGCTTTGGCTGGGTATTCGAGCGAAGACATTCGCGCGACCGCCAGGCGCCTGGGCGCCGACTACGTCGCCGAAGGCAGGATCGAGGCCGCCGGAGACGACTACGGCGCTCGCGTCGTGCTCACCGAGATCGCGTCCGGCCAGCGCGTCTGGGCGCAGGACTTCACCTTCGCCAGAGGCGATATCTTCGCCTTCCAGAGAACCGTGGCGCAACGGATCGTGATGGCGCTGGTCGCCAACATCGAAAGCGCGGTCATGCGGCGCGGGCAGCCGGCGCCCGCCGCCAATCTCGATGCCTATCTCCACCTGCTGCGCGGCATGGCGCTGCTGCGCAGCTATGGCGAGGGCGTAAACGAGGAGGCGCGCGCGCATTTCCTGAAGGCCATCGAGCGTGATCCGGATTCGGGGCTGGCGCATGCCTACCTTGCCCTCGCTGAGGTGATCATCGGCGGTTATGCCGATGCGCCGCGAGCTGTGCTCGATCAGGCGCGCGACCGGGCGCTGCATGCCATTGCGCTCAGCCCCGACGAAGCCCGATGCCACCGCATCCTGGCGCTGACCCTGCTCTACCGGGGCCACGATGAGTACGACGCCGCCGAAAGGCATTTCACTCGCGCGCTCGATCTCAACCCCTATGACGCCGACACGCTGGCTCAGATCGGCCATTTCAAAGGGTTGCGCGGCGATGGCGAGGCCGGACTGGCCCTGCTCGACAAGGCCATCCAGCTCAACCCCATGCATCCGGCGTGGTATTATTACGACCGGGGCGAAGCCCTGCTGACTCTCGACCGCTACCGGGAAGCGGCAGCGTCCTTCTCGTGCCTGTCCCACAAGGGCGCCTGGCAGTGGGCACGGCTGGCCATATGCCACGCGCTCGCCGGCGACACCGAGAAGGCGCGGGCTTGCGCGAAGAAAGGTCGCACGCTGCGGCCCGATCTTACCATCGCGCAAATCGTCGGAGAAACGCGCTTGGAACGCGCCGAGGACCGTGAGCGAATACGCCGGGGGCTCGAGCTCGCCGGGTGGGATACCGCAATGTGAGCCAGCTATCCTCCGCTAGAAACTGATCCCCACCGCCTCAGCACTCCTCTTCGCCTCGCCATGGAACACAGCCTCGATGTTGTTGCCGTCGGGGTCGAGCAGGAAGCAGGCGTAGTAGCCGGGGTGATAGGGGCGCTCGCCCGGCGCGCCGTTGTCCTTGCCGCCGGCGGCAAGCCCCGCATGGTAGAAGGCATCGACCATGGCGCGGTCCTTGGCCTGGAAGGCCAGATGATGGCGGCCGGTGAGCACACCTTGGGCCGCGCGGCCGTCGGCGCTGGAGACAAACAGCTCGTCCGCCCAGAAATAATCCTCCGCCTCGCCGCCGATCGGGATGCCCAGCACCTCGAGCACCGCGCCATAGAAACGCCGGCTCGCCTTGATGTCGCGCACCACCAGATGGAGGTGGTCGATGAGCCGGCCGCGATAGAGTTCCATGGGGGTGCCTCCTGATTGGTGAGGGGGTCAATTTAGAAGGGACCGGTGTGCGGTCAATGTGGGGGCTGCAGGCTGCTGACACTTTGAGACGTCGGCGGGACAGCGCCCCCCTCTGGCCTGCCGGCCATCTCCCCCACTTGGGGGGAGATCAGATGTCACACCGGCTTTGGCCAATCTCCAACGTCGCAGGAAGAAGCGCCTGCGCCGAAGCTGCCAATCTCCCCCCTCGTGGGGGAGATGTCCGGCAGGACAGAGGGGGGCGCGAAGGATCGCGACCTTGCAGGCGGCAACCAAATCTCCATCCCCAAAAAAATCCGGATAAAAAATGCAACCAGATTGTAGGATCGGTGTCGCCCCCGGCGTCCTTCGGACGCAAGCGGCACGATGAGCCTGGAAAAACCGTGCTGCATCAAACAGGATGCCTTACGGCATGGGAGAAAACCATGAACCATTCCTATCGTTGGGTCATCGTCGCGGCTGGCGCTCTGATGACCTGTGTGGCGCTCGGCGCGATGTTCTCGCTGGCGATCTTTCTCGAGCCGATGTCGCTCGATACCGGCTGGTCGCGCGCCGGCATTTCCAGCGCCATGACCCTGAACTTCCTCGTGATGGGGCTCGGCGGCTTTGCCTGGGGCTCGATCTATGACCGCGTCGGCGCCCGCCCCGTCGTGCTGGCCGGCGCGGTGCTGCTTGGCCTGGCATTGGTGGTGGCGAGCCGCGCCGGCTCGCTTCTGGTGTTCCAGCTCAGCTACGGCGTGATCGTCGGCCTTGCGGCCAGCGCCTTCTTCGCGCCGATGATCGCGCTCACCACCACTTGGTTCGACACCAACCGCAGCCTTGCAGTGTCGCTGGTCTCGGCCGGCATGGGGGTGGCGCCGATGACCATCTCGCCCTTCGCGCGCTGGTTGATCTCGGCCTATGACTGGCGCACCGCCATGTTCGACATCGGCGTCATGGCCTGGGTGCTTCTGCTCCCCGTGGTCTTGCTGGTGCGCCAGCCGCCGGCGGCGGTCGCGGCAAGCGACGGCAGCATGCCCTCGCCTGCCACCGACGACCCCGGCATGAGTGTCGGCCAGGCGCTGCGTTCGCCGCAGTTTCTGGTGCTGGGCATGACCTTCTTCGCCTGCTGCGCCGCGCATTCGGGCCCGATCTTCCACATGGTCAGCTATGCGATGGCCTGCGGCGTGGCGCCAATGGCGGCCGTCTCGATCTACAGCGTCGAGGGCCTCGCTGGCCTCGGCGGCCGTCTGCTCTACGGCGTGCTCGCCGACAGGCTGGGCGTCAAGCCGGTGCTGGTCACCGGGCTCGCGATCCAGGGCCTGGTGATCGCCGCTTATCTCGGCGCCGGCCGTCTGGAGCATTTCTACGTTCTGGCCGTGATCTTCGGCGCCACCTATGGCGGCGTGATGCCGCTCTACGCGGTGCTGGCGCGGGAATATTTCGGCGGACGCATCATCGGCACCGTGCTCGGCGCTGCCACCATGCTCTCCAGCCTCGGCATGTCTTTCGGGCCGCTGGCCGGGGGCATGATCTATGACGCC
Organism: Mesorhizobium sp. LEGMi-168a; assembly: GCF_058312955.1. NCBI lineage: Bacteria > Pseudomonadati > Pseudomonadota > Alphaproteobacteria > Hyphomicrobiales > Phyllobacteriaceae > Mesorhizobium > Mesorhizobium sp. LEGMi-168a. Next base: position 208,354 of record NZ_JBZEGV010000008.1, on the reverse strand, counting down.
TATGCCAGCTATTCCTGGCTGTTCATCGGCTCGGCGCTGGTGGGTCTCGGTGCTGCCGGCATTGCAATTGCCTTCCCGCCGCAGCCAAGCCGGCAGCGGCTGCAGATGGCGTAGACATCGCAATAAACATTCGGCGGTTCCGATCTTCATGGAACCGCCGGCCCGCGCTTCGAAATCCATTTGCCGGATGGCGGCGAGTATGAAACTCTGCGCCAAGACGCTGCATCTGAGATGCCGGCCAGGCCGGCGCGATCCATCATCCGGGGGATATTGCAGTGGCCGCAGGCACGGAAGCCGCAGAAGCCAGGAATTGGTCAAGCCTGCTGGTCGCGGCGGAGAAGGGCGATGCCGAGGCCGTCGGCTCGGAACTGGCGGCGGGCCCGGACATCAACCAGACCGACGAAGGCGGCTGGTCGGCGTTGCATCTTGCGGCCCACAACGGCCGCATCGCGGTGCTCGAAACCTTGATCGGCCACCCGGCGATCGACGTGAATTCCAGGAACAAATGGAAGAGCACGCCCTTGAGCCTGGCTGCTGCCAAGGGTCACTACGCCTGCATGCTGGCGCTGGTGAAACACCCGCAGATCGAAATCGATGCCCGCGCCGACTATTACGGCAGGACGCCGCTGATAGAAGCCGCAAGGAACGGGCATCTGGACGTCGTCACGCTGCTCGTCGAGCATGGCGCGGACGTCAACCTGGCCGACAAGACGGGACGCAACAGCGCGCTCATCGAGGCCATCAAGGGGCGGCACTACGAGGTCGCGGACTATCTGCTGGCGTCCCGGAAGGTGAGTTTCCTCAACAAGGACATGCGGCTGAACGCCCTGATCTGGGCCGGCAGCACGCGCAACGCGGAACTCATCGAGAAGCTGGACGCGGCGATCCACGCCTTCTTCGAAGGCAAGTGAACGATAGCTCTCAGTTCCTCAGTGCGATCGTCGCCGCGGCGCCACCCATGCAGACGGCGGCTCCCCGGTTGAACAGGCGCGTGGCGCCACCGATTGCAAGGTGCGGCGCGTGCCGGCGCCTATGGTCAAGCGACGGCCAAGGGCGGCCCGGTAATCTCCATATCGAATTGGGCCGCGATCGCCTTGATTTCTGCGAGATCGCGCGGAATCTCCAACCCCCGTGCGGCAACCGTCGAGAAAAAACTTTCGAGACCGCCCGGGGACAGAATGGCGATCCATCGTGCATCTTCAACGACGACGAACGCGTGCTCAACGCCAGCGGGAATGTAGAATACTTCGCCGGCGGTGCGTTCGGAGACTTCCCCGGCACGCCAGAAGCGTAGCCGCCCTTGCAGAATGACGAAGACTTCGTCGGACTTGGGATGGCGGTGGCGCGGCGGTCCATCGCCCGGACCAGCATGGGATGCAAATGCTCCAAACTTTCCGCCCGTCTCGCGCGGCGTCAGAAGCGCTTCGTAGTGGGTGCCATTCCAATCGGTTTGAGTACCAGCTGCTACCCGCGTTTGCATCCGAGTGTCCCGCGATAGAAATGGCTTTGCATCGGCACGATAGTTACACGTAATGTCGGGCGGTCGCCTCGTATGAACATATGAGATGCGGCGCGGACCAGCGGGGAAATGGTTGTCAGTGAAACCGGCTTCCGGCAAACTGCAGGTCCCGTCGGGTGAGGAGCGGTAAATTCCGGCCAGGGCAGATGTCAGAAGCGCGCGTCCACGACTTCGATCGACTGGTCGGGCAGATCTACGATGCGGCGGTTGAGCCCGGCCGCTGGCCGCAGGTTCTCGAGCTGCTGTCGGATTTTCTCGAGGGCGCCGCCACCAAGCTGACGTTCCAGAACGCGAGGACATTGCACAGCGAAGCGAGTTCGGTGCGCATGCCGCCGGAGGCGGACCGCACCTATGCGCAGTACTACTACAAGACCAATGTGTTCCTGCCACGTATCGCCAGGCTGCCCGCCGGCACTTTGATTCCGGTGTGGAACCTCCTGCCGCGCGAGGCCTACCAGCGCTCCGAGTTCTATAACGACTTTTGCCGGCCCGGCGACATGTGCCACCCGATCGGGGTCGTGCTCGCCAACGAGCCCGACGTGCGCGTCGTGTTCACGTGCGGACGCGCCAAGGCGGCCGGCGAGTTCGAGCCCGAGCATCTCGAACGGCTGCGCCGCATCGGGCCACACCTGGTCCGCGCGGCGGGCGTGAGGCTGCGGCTCTCGCGCTCCGAGCTCGCCAGGGATGCCAATGCCGAGGCGCTCGACCGGATCGCCCAGGGCGTGCTGATCGTGGCGGCGACCGGCGAGATCCTGTTCGCCAACCGGACGGCCGAGGCGCTGCTTGCCGAGGCCGACGGGATCAGGACCGAAAAATCGGCGCTGCGTGCAACTAGGCCGGCGGAAGCGGCGCAATTTCAGCGGTTGATCGCCGCGGCCGCGGAGCGATCGGACGCCGCAGGCGGCGTGATGGCGCTCGCGCGGCCGGCGCCGCGCCGGCCGCTGAGCGTGCTGGTGGCGCCGCTGATTACCCAGTCGACATGGTTCGTGGCCGGCCGCCCCGCCGCGATCGTGTTCGTGGCCGATCCGGACAGCGCGCCAAGAACCGCGCAGCACCAGTTGCACAGTCTCTATCGGCTGACCCCGGCCGAGGCGGCCGTGGCCATGGCGATCGCACGTGGCGAAGGACTGCAGGCAGCCGCGGATGAGCTCAAGATCAGCGTCACCACGGCGCGCACCCACCTGCAGCACGTATTCGAAAAGACGGAGACGCGGCGACAGGCGGAGCTGGTGCGCCTCATCGCGGCGACTGGGCTTTACGACCGACAATAGCCGGACCTTTTCGCGGGCGGGCAACCCCTGCGCTGCTTTCCACGCGTACTGCTCCAACGCTCCCTCTCGCCGGGGGCGGGAGATCGCTAACCGCCTTCCGCCGCCACCATCTTCTCGACCACCCAGCGATACTTGCCGATCCGGCGATTGCGGCTAAAACCCTGCGCCTCGAACATCGCCAGCGTGCCGTTATGCAGGAAGGCGCCGGCAACCGAGCGCCCTTCAGCGTCCTCCGGATAGCTTTCCACCATGCCGCCGCCGAGGCGGCCGATCTCGGTCAGCGCGCCGGCAAGCGCCGCCGCGGCCACGCCTTTGCCGCGCCGGGCCTTGTCGGAGAAGAAGCAGGTGATGCGCCAGTCCGGCAGCGCCGTCAGCCCCTCGCGATAGGCGCGCTGGTGTTTTATGCGCGGCAGTTCGGCGGTCGGTCCGAACTGGCACCAGCCGACGCAGTCCGGACCGTCGAAGACGAGCGCGGCATGGGCGCGGCCTTCGCGCACCAAGACCTCCTTGGCGACGCGGTTGCCGGCGGCGCCCACGCCCTTGGCGTGGAAGGCCATGCACCAGCAGCCGCCCCACACGCCATTGTGCCGCTCGACCAGCGCGGCAAAATGCGGCCAGGTGGTCATGTCGAGAGGTTTTGTGCTGAAGCTCATCGCCGACCTCCTCAGCGGCAAGGATAATAGATCCAGCCCGGTTTTGAAGCGGGGTGGCCAGAGCTGCCGATCTCCCCCTCGAGGGGGAGATGTCGCCGGAGGCGACAGAGGGGGTCGCCGCGCGTGGAGCGCCAACTTCTTCTTCGTTTCGACAAAGGCGCGCCGGCGCTCGAGGTTAGACGACCCCCTCTGCCCTGCCGGGCATCTCCCCCTCAAGGGGGGAGATCGGCAGCTCCCTACCCCGTCCCCGACCTCAGCGCCTCCCTGCCCTCGTCGTCGCGGCGCAGGCGCGCGTCGGAGATCAGCACCACCGGGCACGGGCAGTGCTGCAGCACGCCGCTCGTCGTCTCGCCGAAGATGAGCTCGTGGCCCGGCCGCCGCGCCACGCCCATGACGATCAACGCCACCTGCCTGCCCGCCTGGCGGGCAATGGCATCAGAAGCGGCGGCCCTGCTGCGGATGGCAGTCTCGATCTCGACGCCATAGCGGTCGGCAAGCGCGACGATGTCCTTCAGCACAGCCTCCCTGCGGCGATGCGAGACGGTGTCGCGCGGCTCGTCGCGGCCGATCCGCGCAACATAGAGCATCTTGACCGGCGCGCCGGTGACGGTGGCAATGGCAAGCGCCAGCTCGGCGCCACGGCGAGCGACCGCGGTGCCGTTGACCGGCACCAGGATCTTGCCGGATCCCGGACCGAGCCGCGGCATCTGGCGGCCGGCACCGGCCGGCTTCAGCACCAGGCAGAGCGGTCCATCGAAGGCGCCGGCAACCTCGCTCAGCCGGCGCGAGAAGCCGCCCTTCGCGGTCACCGCGCGGCCGAGGCCGATGAGCAGCAAGCCATAGCCCTTGCGCGCTTCCTTGGCGACCGCCTCGGCCGAGAGCGCGGCATCGTGCCGGCGGCGCATGACGGGGACGTCACGCGCGGGCTCCTCGTCGGCTTCCTTCGCAGCCTCGCGGCCCTCCTCGGCGCCCCTCTCGATCTCGTCCGGATGCCCCGCTTCGCCGGGATCGGCTTCGCTTTCGCCGCTGGCGTGCAGCGCCGTCATCGGCTTGCCGGCGCCGATCACGCCGGCAAGGTAGGCGGCGAAGCGGCCGACCACGCCCTCGTCGACCACCACCAAGAGCCGCTCCAGATTGGCGATGAAGCCGCGCTGGTCGACCTCCTCGCGCTCCAGCCTTTTCTTCTCCGCCTCGCCGATCGACAGCCGGCCGAGCGCCCAGCGCAGCGTCGGCGGCATCGCCAAAGTGGTGATGACGGCCATGGTGACGATCATGGTGAAAAGCGTGTGCGAGAGCACGCCGATCGACAGGCCGATCGAGGCGACGATGACCTCGGTCGAGCCGCGCGCGTTCATGCCGCAGCCGACTGCGATCCCCTCGGCGCGGCTCATGCCGGCAAACTCCGCGCCGATGAAGGCGCCGCCGAACTTGCCGATGCTGGCGATCGCCACCAGCGCCACGGTGAGCAGGAGAAGCTCGGGATCGACAAGCACGGTGAGGTCGGCCGAGAGACCGGCAACGCCGAAGAACACAGGCATGAACAGCGCGGTGATGACGCCGCGCAGCTGACCCTCGATGTGGCGCGACAGGATCGGCGACTCGCCGACCAGTATGCCGGCGACGAAGGCGCCGAGCACGGTGTGGACGCCGATCAGGTCGGTGATCAGCGCCATGGCGCCCATGATGGCGAGGATGACGGTGACGACGGCATATTCGATGCGGAAGGTGTCGTTGGTCCAACGGATGGCGTCGAAGACGATGCGGCGGCCGATCGTGAAGGAAAAGACCATGAAGGCGGCGACTGCGGCGAGCGTGAAGGCGAGGCTGCCGAGCTCGATGCGGCCATGCGTGGCGATGCCGATGGTGATGGCGATGATCACCCAGCCGATCGTGTCCTCGATGATGGCCGAGGAAACGATGATCTGGCCGAGGTCGCGGCGCATGAAGTTCATCTCGCGCACCACCATGGCGACGATCTTGACCGATGAGATCGACAGCGCGGTGCCGAGGAAGAGGCCGGCGACGATCCGCTCACTGCCGGTGGCGAGCAGCGAGGCCGGCATGAACTGCGCCGCCACGAAGCCGAGCACGAAAGGCACTGCGACGCCGGCAGCGGAGATGGAAAAACAGGCGCGGCCGACCCTGCGCACCAGCCGCAGATCCGTCTCCATGCCGGTCAGCAGCAGAAGCATCAGCACGCCGAGCTGGGCGATGGCATTGATCATCGACTTTTGCGCGGCATCGCCGGCAAAGACCACGCGCTCGGCCGCGGGCCACAGCCAGCCGAGCAGCGAAGGCCCGAGCAGGATGCCGCCTATCAATTGTCCCATCACCGCCGGCTGGCCGAGGCGCTCCAGCAACTCGCCGATGCCGCGGCCGACGAGCAGCAAAAGGATGACTTCGAGAACGAAGATGCCTTCGCTGGACATGCCGCTCTTCTCGGCAGCCCAGGCGACAGCCGGCATCAAAGGCAGCGCCGCCGCAGCGAGCGCGATCGTCCAGCTCCGATTGGTTAGGAAGGACAATTTCTGCACCCCTCAGTTATGCCTGGCGATAACGGTTTGGCCACTGCATCGGTTGCACGGGGAACCAGAACTGCCAATCTCCCCTTAAGGGGGAGATGTTCGGAAGGACACATGGGCGCCGTAGAGCGCCTTCTTCGATCCAATCCATCTGCGGCATACCCCATTCTTAATCTGAACGCGTGGACGAAAGCGACTGAAATGCTGGCGGGACAGCGCCCCCCTCTGCCCTGCCGGGCATCTCCCCCACGAGGGGGGAGATTGGCAGCTTCGGCGACCCTGACAATTCAATTCAAATGCGGTTGTGGATGTTTGCGTTTGGGTAAAGCGACTCGCTCATGGTCGAGACACGGCGGGCAATAAGGAGAAGCTAATGAAAAGCGACTTTGCCGCCGCCCACCTGCACCTCGACAGGGCCTGTCACTATCTGCGCGGCGACGACGAAACCAGCCGCGCCGCACTCGCGGCGCTAGACCTCGTGATCGAGGCGGTCGCTACCGCCCAATATGCCCGGCCCGAGGCCGAGGTGGTGCCGTTTCCGGCGGCTTCAAAGCGGGCAATGCCCCCCATCGCATCCTGACCTATCCGCCTGAAAGGGCGGGAACATTTCAGCCGGCCGCACATTGTGTTATATGGGGTGTGGCCGGCTTATTCGGCCGGCCACGGCGGGAGGCACGTGGCACGGGGATGTCGCAGGTCCAGACCATAAAACCAGCCGAGGCGGCCGCCGCGCCGCGAGGATCCGACGCGTTCGCGCTGAAGCTGACCTCGTCCGAATTCGCAACCACCATGTCGCATTTCCACCGCGCCGAGATCGCGCGCATGGCCGGCTGGCGCGACCGGCTCGACCGCACCAGCAACTGGTCGATCACGGTCGTTGCCGCGATGCTCTCGGTGTCGCTGTCGACGGCGAGCGCGCATCATGGCGTGCTGCTCTTCGCCATGCTTTTGATCACGCTGCTTTTGTGGATCGAGGCGCGTCGCTACCGCTTCTTCGACGTCTACCGCGCGAGGGTGCGCCAGTTCGAGCGCTACTACTTCGCGCAAATCTTCTCGCCGCAGCCGGACTACGCCTCCAACTGGCTGGCCATCCTGGGCGAAGGCCTGCGCTCGCCGCGTTTCCTCATCTCGCAGCGTTCGGCGCTGATCAGGCGGCTGCGCCGCAACTACATCTCCATGTACACGATCCTGCTGCTCGCCTGGGTGCTCAAGATCACCACACCGAGCCTGTCGCGCGAAGGCTCGCCGCTCGGCTTCGGCGCCTCGCTGCTCGACACGTTCCGGGTGGCGACGCTCGGTCCTATCCCCGGCGTCGTGGTGGTGTGCGGCGTGGCGGTGTTCTATATCGGCATGCTCGCCGCGGCTTTCCTGATCAGCGCCGATGACGGCGAACTGTCGTTCGGCGACGTGCATGTGTGAGCGGTCCAACGTCGTATAAAGCGCCGCCTCACAATCCCGGCGGCCTGACGAAGCCGTCGGTCAAGCGCGCCAGCGCCTTGGCGGCGGCGAGCAGCTTCATGTCCGAATGGCGGCGGCCGACGAGCTGGGCGCCGATCGGCAGGCCCTCCCGGTCGAGGCCGATCGGAATGACGGCGGCCGGATGTCCGGTCAGGTTGAAGCGGCAGGCATGGCTGAGCGCGCTCCAGTAAGGCGTCTCGACGCCGTCGACGGGGATCGGCGCCCCCATCTCGCGATGGCGGAAGGCGGTGCACATCATAACCGGGCAGACGAGCGCGTCCCAGTCGTCGAAGAAGCGCTCCCAGGCGAAGATGAATTCGTCGCGCCGGTTGAGCGCCTCGAGATAGGCCGCCAGCGAGGGCGAGGCTTCGCGCGGCTGCCAGAAGACCTGCGAGTACCAGGTGATGAGATCGGAAAACAGCGCCCGCTCAGCCGCAAAATCATGATGCGGCAAGGCCTCCCCTACCCGCGCTCCGCCGACCTCGATCGCGCCTGCGAAGCCTGTAATCGCCTCGGCGATGTCGAACGCGGTCGGCACGCCCGGGAATTCGGGCGCGAAGGCCACTTTGAGCTCTCCGAGCGGCGGCTCCGGTGCCTCGTCGGTCGCCACCGGCGGCACTTCGGTGTCGAGGCCGTCGGCGCCGGCGATGAGACGGTGGGCGAGGATGAGATCGTCGACGTCGCGGGCTATAGGCCCAATGTCGAACAGCAGGCGGAAAGAGCGCGGCATGTCGGGCGGATCGGCATAGCTGCCGGTAATCGGCACGGTCGCCTGCGTCGGCTTGAAGCCATAGATGCCGGTGAGATGCGCCGGCATACGGATCGAGCCGCCTGCGTCGCTGCCGATCTCCAGCGGCACCAGCCCGGCGGCAACCGCCGCCGCCGCGCCGCCGCTGGAGCCGCCGGGCGTGCGCGTGACATCCCAAGGGTTGACGGTGCGGCCGAAGATTGGGTTGGAGGTCTGCAGGTCGCGCAGCCTTGGCGGCACATTGGTCTTGCCGATGATGATGGCGCCCGCCTTGCGCAGCCGCGCGGCGATCGTGCTGTCGGCGGTCGGAACATGGTCGGCAAAGGCCTCCAGGCCGACCGTGGTGCGCATGCCGGCGGTAGCGTGCCCGTCCTTGAGCGTGATCGGCACGCCATGCAGCGGGCCGACGACATCGCCGCGCGCGATCGCCAGGTCGGCAGCCTTCGCTCCGGCGCGGGCCGCCGCCTCGTCGAGGGTGACGATGGCGTTGAGGAGCGGATTGACCAGCGCAATCCGGGCAAGCTGCGCCTCCATCGCCTCAACGGCGCTGACTTTCCTTTCGCGGATCGCCGCCGCCAGTTGTCTGGCGGTGAGGAAAGTGGTGTCGGGGTGGGTCATGGTCGTGTCCTCCCTTCGGAAGGAAGTAGGGGAGTGGGGGAGTAAGGGAGTAGGGAAGAACAGATTGCGGGGACGCGTATTTTGACTCCCATTCCCTTATTCCCCTACTCCCTCAATTCAACGAAAGCGTTGCACGAAACTCCTGCGCGGTGTTGCGGTTAGGATAGGGCTCGGGCGGCACCGGGACGCCGAGATGGGCGCAGAGCGGCTCCCAGCCGTCGCCGAGCTTGTGGATCAGCAGGCGCTCGGCCGGCACTGTCTTCAGCACCGCCTCGACATTGGCCTCGTAGACGGCGATCGCATGCGCGTGGTCATCGGGGCGGCCACCGAAGACCTGTTTCGCGACCAGCGAAATGCCCAGCGACTCCTGATCCTGGCTGCCGGCGATGGCCGGCAAGATCGTCTTTTGAAAACTCTCCCACCAGCGTTCGGGCGAGCGCCAGGTGAGGATGACGCGCGCCTGCGGGTAGGCTTCGATCAGCTCGCGCCAGTAATGCGCCGACGGCCAGTCGACGCATGATTTATAGCCGGCAAAGAGCCTGTTCCAGTCCGGCGCAGCGCCCTTGGCCAAGGCGCGCCAGAGCCGCTTCTGCTCCTCATGCGCCGAGACATCAGACATGTGGTGGCACGGACCGAAGCCGAGCATCGTCAGCGCCTCGCGCATCGAATCCGTGCCGGTCCGGCCAAAGCCGGTTCCAATCACCCCGATCGACATTTTCCCCTCCTCCCTGAAGCAAGTCAGCCCGCGAAAATCACTCTGCCTGGACAACGAGCCGCAAGCGATTGCCCTCCGGATCTGCGGCCTCGATCGCACCCTCGATCTTTTTCACCGACACGTCGGCGACATTGAGCCTGGAAGCCACCGCATCAAGCTGTTCGGCCGACACAAGCGCGACCGTGAAATGATCGAGGCCGGCAGCATTCGGCGGCGGTTCGCGCAGTTCGTCGCGCGCCCAGATGTTGAAGGCGATCATATGGGCGCGACGTTCGGTGCCACAGTCGAACATGCCGAAGGTCCTGGACTGGATATGCGGCTTGAAGCCGAGCACGCCGACATAGAATTGCATCAGCGCCTCCGGCGTACGGGCACGCATGTGGATGTGGCCGATGAAGGCGTCTCGCGCCATTCTCTGCTCGACATGGCCGGAATTGCCGAGGTCGCGCAGCAGGCCCGGGACGTCCAATGGCTCGAGCCCGGAATGCGCGCTGCCGTCGGTGGCGATCAGCGCCACTCGGCCCTCGGCCGACACTGCCCGGCGCAGGAAGCGCTCCGGCGTGTCGAAACAGATCTCGATGCCGTTGCCGGACGGGTCGGAGACGTAGAGCGATTCCGAAACCAGATGGTCCTGGGCGCTGTATCTCAGGCCCGACGCCTTGAGGCGGGCGGCGGCATGGGCGAGATCGCGGCGGGTCGTCACGTGGATGGCGACATGGAAGAGATCGCGCGATTTCTGCGGCAGGGGCACGCTCGCACCGGCATGGAGCACGATCAGCGTCCTGCCGCCGGCGCCGAGCTCCGCCGTGGCGTCGTTCTCCTCTATCGGTTCGAGTCCAAGGGTATCGCGCCACACGGTCAGGGCCGCCGGGATATCGGTCACCTTGAGATGGACCGGCCCGAGACGAGTGGCTTGAGACAGCAATCCTTCGTCCATCGTCGTCTATCCGATTGCGGTCGGCAACATATTAGCTCTGAACGATATTTCTGTCTTGCGCCAAGTTCGGGTTGACCCCTCCCCGGCGGGCGGCGACTATTGCGGCGATAGACTGAGGAGGAATTCACATGGACGAGACCGACCACTGGCGCAACATGGCGAGCGCGCCGCGGGACGGCAGCCGCATCCTGGTGACGGTGCGCTCGTCCGAACAGGGACCGGCCGAGGTCGACATGGCCTACTGGTCGCGCGCCGACCAGTTCGGCGTGGAAGGCTGGCGGGCCTCCGATTCCTCGCCGGGCCGCGTCGTCGAATATGCCGAGCCGGAACTGAGGTGCTGGATGCCGCTGCCCACGGCAGGGCGGGGATCGATGCCGAGCCCATGGGAAGGGGATGACGTGCCGCTGGTGGATGGCGAGGGGATTTAGGCGGGGCGCCCTCTCCTTATTCTCTCCCCAGGAGATTGGCGAAGGCGCCGAAGCTGCCAATCTCCCCCCAAGTGGGGGAGATGTCCGGCAGGACAGAGGGGGGCGCCGTAGAGTAAAAACGTCGACGACCTAGACCTCGGCCAAAACCTTCGACGATGACCCACGCGCCTTTGCCGCCAAGACACCGCGCCAACGCGAAATCGATGCGCAGGGTCATGACCGACGCCGAGCTGAAACTCTGGAACGAGCTTCGTGCGCATCGGCTGATGGGGCTCGGCTTTCGCAGGCAATTTCCGATCGCTAGCTACATCGTCGACTTCGCCTGCCCCGAGAAGAGGCTCGTCGTCGAGGTCGATGGGTCACAACATGGCAACGCGGGTCTTGCCGAGGCTGACGTATATCGGACGAAGCGGCTGGAGCAGGATGGCTGGACCGTGCTGCGGTTCTGGAACGACGATGTGATCCGCGACCTCGATAATGTCTGCCAGCACATTGTCATCACGGCCGGATTGGCCGATCCGGCCTGAGAGGTCGGCGATGTCCGATGTCCGCCAAGCTGGCGGGACAGCGCCCCCCTCTGTCCTGCCGGACATCTCCCCCACTTGGGGGGAGATTGGCCGTCGCGGCCGCTTTCGCCAATCGCCAATGTAAGCAGAAGGTGGCGCAGCGCCTCATCCCACCGCCACCAGCACCTCTCCCGCCTCCACCTTCGCCGGATAGGTGCGCAAATTGATGCACGGCGGCAGGCGCTTGGCCGCTCCCGTGCGGTAGTCGAAGGCGCCGGCGTGCTTCGGGCATTCGACCTCGTAGTCCATGACCAGCCCGTCGGCGATGTGCACGGCCTCATGCGTGCACAGCCCGTCGGTGCAAAACACCTCGTCATCGGGTGAGCGGAAGACGGCGTATGTCTTGCCGCCATGGTCGAAGCGGCGAGCGCCTTCCTGTTCGATGTCGTCGAGGCCGCAGGCCCTGATCCAGTTGGACATTGCTTTTCCTTTTGCGTGGCGAAAGTCCCCTCACCCGGATTGCCAGCCGAATAGCGAAGGGCAATTCGGGGCAATCCGACCTCTCCCCAAGGGGAGAGGTGGCCGCGCAGCGGCCGGATGAGGGAGACGCGCTCCGTCCCCTAGTTCTTGCCCAAGTATTCCGCCGCATTCGCCGACGTCACCAGTTCGAACGGCACGTAGACGACGCGGTCGACCTTCTCGCCCTTGGCGAGCGCGAGGGCCGCGTCGACACCGCCGCCACCCTGCCCCTTGGCGTTCTGGAACACCGTCACCGAAAGCTCGCCGGCCTTCATCGACTGCAGCCCGTCCTGGGTGGCGTCGATGCCACCGACGACGACGTTCTTCATGTCGACGCCATTGGCCTTCAGCGCCAGGATCGCGCCGATGGCGGATTCGTCGTTGTTGGCGATGACGGCGTCGGGCGCCGGGCCTGCGGTCAGCCAGTTGGTCATCAGATTCTGCGCGTTGTCGCGCGACCATTCCGACGACTGCTTGTCGGTGACCTTGATGAAGCTGCACATGTCGGTGGCAAAGATCTGCTCGACATCCTTGGTGCGCTGGAGCGCGGCCTGGTGCACCAGGCTGCCCATGACGATGTAGGCCGTCGCGCCGGCCGACTTGCCCTTGGCGCGCAGCATTTTGCAGACCTCAAAGGCTTCCAGCGTGCCGGACTCGACCTCGTTCGAGCCGACATAGACCTGTTTTTCCGGAAGCTTGGCCATGTCGACCGGCTCGAGATTGACGAAGACCAGCGGGATGCCGGCCTTGGCCGCTTCCTCGCTGATGGTCTTGGAGGCATTGGTGTCGACCAGCGTGACGATGATGGCGTCGACGCCGCTGGCGATGAAGTTCTTCACCTGGTCGAGCTGCTTGGCGACGTCGTTCTGGGCATCCTCGACCTGGATGTCGGCGCCCTCCTCCTTGGCGCGGTCCTGCATGCCGTGCATCAAAAGCGTCTGGAAATTGTTGTCGAAGTTGACGATCGAGACGCCGAGCTTGGCGGCGAAGGCTGTTGCCGGCATCGACAAAGTCGCGGCAAATGCCGTCAACCACAAAGCGGCTAAAGCCGTCGAGATGAGCAGTTTCTTCACGGGTTTCCTCCCTTTGCGGATGGGTGCCGGTTCACCCCGCTTTTGTCTCCGGCCCTTTCGGGATGGTTTGGGTGGATGGCCGAAGGCCATCTCACCAGCGGGCGGCTCAGACCGACCACGTGGCTGTCGTCATTTCGCAGCGGCGTTGGCGCGCGCCTTCTTCTTCTCGTAGCGGGCCTGCATGCGGGCCTCGCCGTCCTTGCTGCCGTCGTGGAAGGTGCCGAACCAGCGGTCGAACGGGATCAGGCCGTCGCCGTAGTTCACCTCGAAATATTTGTGATGCAGGTAGTGGATGTAGGCGTGGCTATCGACGCTGGTGTTGTCGGTCAGCTCCACCTTGTCGAAGCCGACATGGCCGGGAATGGCGCCGAAGCCGGCATAGTGGAGCTGGTAGAGCGCCAGCAGCGGGTTCGACGGGATGATCAGGTGCCAGAAGGCGACGCCGAGATAGCCGAGCTGCTCCACCGGATGCATCGACAGCGACGACCAGGGCGACGGGTTGACCGAATTGTGGTGCACCGAATGCACCCGTTTGTAGAGCGGCCCCCAGTGGATCGCGCGGTGCAGCAGGAAGAAATGCGTCTCGTGGATAATCGGCACCACCAACGCCAGCAGGAACAGGTAGACCGGGTGCTCGGCGACGGTCAGCCACGGCACGTAGCCGTTGGCGTAGAGATAGAGGATCGTCACCTCGATCGCCGTCCAGACCGGCATGCCGGTGCCGAAGGTGCGCAGCATGTTGTCGAGGTTCTGGCTCTCGAAGAAGAAGGCCTTGCTCTTCTGTTCCGAGGGCCATTTGCCGTTGTATTTGAAGCGGTTGCCCTGGGCCCTCAATATGTAGAGTCGAAGCTCGAAGGCACCGAAGAAGACCAGCAGCGCCGCGCAGTTGACGATGAAGAGGCGCAGGATCCAGCCGACAGCGAGCGTCTTCATCACTTCGACGTCGGGCAGTACGAACCGCCACCACGCCGCCGCCGAGAGGGCGAACAGCAGGTTGTACGGCAGGAAATAATGCGGCAGCCATTTGAGCACCGCCAGCGGGCGCGGCGGGAAGGCGAAGAGCGGCGCGGTGCCGGCAGGCTCGTTCGGCGCCCAGTCGCCCCTTTTGTTGCGCGTGCCGTATTTAAGGTCGTCCATGGCTGGTCTCACAAAGACTGGGAAAGTGTGAGGAAGCGGTCATAGGCGGCATCGTCCATATCCACCTGGTGCTTCGCTTCGGGATAGGCGCCGGCGGCGACGTCGCGGCCGAAGGCGCGGAAGGCATTGATGCGCTTTTCCTGCAGCTCGGCCTCCAGCGTAACGAGGTCGGCATAGCGCTTGGCGTGGCGCGGATAGTGGCCGGTGTGGGTGCCCAGCACATCGCAGGAAAACAGATACTGCGTGTCGCAGGCCGTGCCGCAGCCCATGCCCATGGTGATCAGCGGCGTCGAGCGGGTGATGTGTTCGGCGAGGCGCACCGGCACCACCTCGACCTCGATGCAGGCGGCGCCCGCATTCTCAAGGTCCTTCGCCGCGCGAAGCACCTTGAAGGCTTCCTCGGCCGTGCGGCCGACAGCGCGGAAATTCGTCCAGGTGGCGCGGTTCGGCACCAGGCCGACATGGCTGGTGACGGGAATGCCTTCGGCCGCCATGGCCTCGATGAAGCGCGGCGAATGCGATGAATAAACCGCATCGGCGCCGCGCTTCATCATGGCGAAGCCGAGCCGCACCGCCTCCTCGGGCGAAGCGACCGCGCCATGCGGCATGCCGACGGAGAGGAAGGCGAAGGGTGCCGCCTGGCGGATGGCTTCGAGATTATGGTCGGGTTCGCAGGATAAGATGACGATGTCGCAGGCGACGGCGGCAGCAGCCTCGGCCGGCGTGTCGACATGCAGCTGCAGCCATTTCTTGCTGCCCTTGGCGCTCTGCAGATCGTAGGCCGTCAGGCGTCTGGTCACTGGTGATCCTCCCGTTCGCGAAGGACGATCGGTGGCGGAAAGTCCCCCTCACCCGGATTGCCAACCGAATTGCGAAGGGCAATTCGGGGCAATCCGACCTCTCCCCAAAGGGGGAGGAGCCGCGCTGCGTCGGTGCCGGCCTCTTCTCCCCTCGGGGAGAAGGTGGCCGCGCGGCGGCCGGATGAGGGGGAGAGTCCGATCGTCTCCCGTTCACGGGCGAGTTAGCACCGGGACACGCGCTAAGGCTCGCGGTTCCTTGATCAAATCAGATCAAAGGTTCTCGGCGGTGAAGGTGATGAAGCGGATCGGCGGGTTGTCGACCGGCAGGTCGTGCAGGTTGAGTGCCGCAAGCACAAGGTCGATGGCGCGGCGCGCCTGGGCCTCCGGCGCCTGGTCGAGCACGACGTCCATCGTGCCGTCGCGCAAGGCCCGCGTGCTGCGTTCGGTCAACTCGTGGCCGACGAAGAAGATGCCGCGGCCTCTAGGGTACTTTCGCAGCACCTCGTTCAGCGCGGTGTTGGCGCCGCCGGCATTGTAGAGGCCGGCAAGATCGGGCCAGCGCTTCAGCGCCTCGTGCAGTTGCTCGGCGTTGCGGTCGCCGTCGTCGAAACCGAAGAGCGCCGCGACCGGCTCGAAGTCGCGGCCCTCTTCGATCAGGTAATCGAAGAAGCCGCGCACACGGTCGCGATGGACGCGGTAGATTTGGCTATGGCAGATCGCGACCACCTTGCCCGGCCGCCTTTGCATGCGCGCCATCAGCAGCCCGGCCATGCGGCCGGCGGCGTAGTTGTCGATGCCGACATAGGTACTCTTCGTGCCGGAGATCTGGGTGACGATCTGCACCGTCGGGATGTTTTCGGCTTCGAGTTTCGCGAGCGCCGCGCTCACCAGCGGATGGTCGGGCACGGCGAGGATAAGCGCCGCGCGGCGGAGATCCGGCTCGAGGATGCGCCTGGCGATCGCGGCGGGGTTCGCTTCATCAAGGAAGGTGCGGTGGACGGCAATGGTGCGGTCGAGGGTGGCCGCGATGCGTTCGAAGGCGCGGGAAAGGCGGGCGAAGAAAGTGGCGTCAGGCCTGACCAGGATCACCTCGATGCGGATGACGCCGCGATGCGCCTCAGGCAGCCGGCGCGGATAATCGAGCGAGCGCGCCGCCGCAACCACCTTCTCGACGGTCTCTGGGCGGACCCCGCCCCTGCCATTCAGCACGCGCTCGACGGTCGCCGTACCGACGCCGGCGCGGCGGGCTATTTCGAGGAAGGTTGGCTTTGGAATGGGTGGGCTCCTGAGCTACAGGGGTGCAAGCGTAGCCAGAGGTTTCGCGATTTCCAAGGTGAGCAACCGCGGACGTTGCCGGAAAGCGCCGTCGGCGGAACTGCTGATCTCCCCCCTCGTGGGGGAGATGTCCGGCAGGACAGAGGGGGGCGCCGTAGAGTAGAAGCGTTGGCGAGACAACTCAGTTCCGTAGCTCCACCATGCCACATACGCCCTTGCCGCCCCGACATCGCGCCAACGCAAGATCGATGCGCAAGGTCATGACAGATGCCGAACTGAAACTCTGGAACGAACTTCGTGCCCACCGACTGATGGGCCTCGGCTTCCGCAGACAGTTCCGATAGCGGGTTACATTGTCGACTTCGCTTGCCCAAAGAAGAAGCTGATCGTGGAGGTCGATGGCTCACAACACGGGAACGCGGGCGTTGCCGAGGCAGATACTTCGAGAACCAAGCGTCTAGAAGAGGATGGCTGGATCGTCCTGCGTTTCTGGAACTACGATGTGATCCGTGACATCGACAATGTCTGTCATCATATTGTTATTGCGGCCGGATTGGCTGGACCGACCTGAGAGGTTGGCGGGACAGCGCCCCCCTCTGTCCTGCCGGACATCTCCCCCACGAGGGGGGAGATTGGCAGCTTCACCGCCGGCTCCACGAGGCTCCACAAGGAGAGACGCTAATCCTCAGAACAAAAACGCCGCCGTCGCCGGATCGGGCCCGGTGCGGCCGTCGGCGGAGTCCATCCCCCGGATGGTCTGCATGTCCTCGCCATCCAGTTCGAAATCGAAGACGGCGAAATTGCCGGCGATGCGCTCCTGGTGGATCGATTTCGGAATGACGATCAGCCCTTGCTGCAAGTGCCAGCGGATGATGACTTGCGCCACTGACTTGCCGTGCTTCTTGGCAATGCCTTCCAGCGTCGGGTCGGCGAGCAGCCGGCCGCTGCCCAGCGGGCTCCAGCTTTCTATTCTGATGTCGTGCTTCTTGTGGAACTCTCTACTGTCGCGCTGCTGGAAGCGCGGGTGCAATTCGATCTGGTTGACGACCGGCGTCACGCCGGTCTCGCCGATGATGCGCTCCAGATGATCCTGATTGAAGTTCGAGACGCCGACCGACTTAATGCGACCGGCTTGCTTGAGCTCGACCAGCGTCTTCCAGGCTTCAAGATATTTGTTCTGGCTGGGCACCGGCCAATGGATGAGGAACAGATCGATCTGGTCGATGCCGAGCTTTTGCATCGTGTCGTCGAAGGAGCGAAGCGCCGCATCGCGCTGGTGGCCGCCATTGCGCAGCTTCGAGGTGATGAACAGCTCAGCCCTCGGCAGGCCTGCGGCGCGGATCGCCTCGCCCACGCCCTCCTCGTTGCGGTAGCCCTCGGCTGTGTCGATCAGGCGGTAGCCGGCCTCGATCCCCCAGCGCACGACTTGTGACGTGATATCCGGATCGACCTGCCACACGCCTAGGCCGATCTGGGGGATTTTCGAGCCGTCGTTCAAGGTGAGCTGTTCAGGCATGCGGCGGTTCCTTCTGCACGGTGGGTTGGCCCCGCCTATGTAGGCCGCGCTCCCCTGAATGCCAGTCGATGACGCCGAAACTGCCAATCTCCCCCTTCGTGGGGAGATTGGCAGTTTCACCCCCTCGCCCCGAACCGCAGCCCATCCATCAAGAGCTTCACCAGCCGTCCCGAGCGCTCGCGCCAATCGGGCGTGTTGGGAGCGGAGTAGATGCCGCCCAGCGCATGCATTACATCGGAGGCGTCGACGTCGGCGCGGATTTTTCCCGAGGCGGCAGCCGCTTCGATCAGGCGCCGCATGGCCTGCGAGACCCGGCCGGAGGTGTCGGAGAACAGCGTCGAGTTGGTGGTGAGCAGGATGCGAAGACTTGTGGCGAGGCCGCGCTTGGTGGCGATGTAGTCGACGAAGCGCTGCATCCAGAGTTCCAGCGCGACGTCGGCCGGATGATCGCGGGCAAGCTCCTCCGCCGCCTGGCAGAGCCCTTCCACCTCGCGGCGGTAGACCACCTCGACCAGATGCTCGCGCGTCGGGAAATGCCGGTAGAGCGTGCCGATGCCGACCCCTGCCCGTTTCGCGATCTCCTCCAGCGAGGCATCGACGCCGTCGGCCGCGAAAGCCTGCGCCGCCACCTCGACGAGCTTGTCGCGGTTGCGCTGCGCATCGGCGCGCAGCGGCTTCTGAGCCGGCACTTCCGGCTTTTCGGCAGTCTCTGGCGGCTCGTCGGACAGTTTTTTCTCCACTCTCGCAATATGGGGCTTGAACCAACGCGGGTCAGCCCCCACGTAGTTAAACGGAGGTGCCTCCGTTTTAGTGGAGCACCTTTATCATATAATCAGGGGAAGCGGTATGTCACGTGCTCAGCGCGGAATCTCCCCCCTCGAGGGCGAGATGTCGCCGAAGGCGACAGAGGGGGTCGCTGCGCGTGAAGCGCCGGCGCCCTCCGCGACGCCAGACGGCGTTGGCGTTCTACGTGAGACGACCCCCTCTGACCGCTTCGCGGCCATCTCCCCCCTCGAGGGGGGAGATTAGGCTGCGCCTTCCCTTGCCCCTCTCCTCCCAAGCCCCATTTCCATCCCCCTAGCGTCCAGCAATCGGAGCCCGACGCCCCATGACCAGCCAAAGCAGCCAGACCATCATCGATCCTCCCGAAGACGGCCATTTCAGGAACGGCCTCGCCGAGAACAGCGCAACAACTCAGCCCAGCCCGACCACCCTCTCCCTCCACCTCACCATCAACGGCGAGACTCATGCGCTCGATGTCGAGCCGCGTGTGACGCTGCTCGACGCGCTGCGCGAGCGGCTCCACCTCACCGGCACCAAGAAAGGCTGCGACCAGGGCCAGTGCGGCGCCTGCACCGTCCATGTCGACGGGGAGCGGGTGCTGGCCTGCCTGACGCTCGCGACACAGGTCGAGGGCCGCTCGATCACCACCATCGAGGGGCTGGCCGACGAGGACGGCACGCTCCACGCCGTGCAGGCCGCCTTCCTCGAACAGGACGCCTTCCAATGCGGCTATTGCACGCCGGGCCAGATCATGTCGGCGGTGGCCTGCATCCGCGAAGGCCATGCCGGCTCCGACGAGGAGATCCGCGAATACATGGCCGGCAATCTGTGCCGCTGCGGCGCCTATCCGCACATCGTCGCCGCCGTCCGCCAGGCAGCCAGGGAGCTCCGCTCATGAGAGACTTTTCCTATCTTCGCGCCGACAGCGTCGAGGCTGCGCGCAATGCGGCCGTCCTTCCCGGCGCCATGCTGCTTGCCGGCGGCACGACGCTGGTCGACCTCGCCAAATGCGGCGTCGCCGAACCCTCGACCGTCATCGACATCAGCCATATCGAGGGCCTCAACGCCATCGACGTTACCGCCGACCGCGCCGTGATCGGCGCGCTGGCGAAGATGAGCCATGTCGCCGACCATGCCGGGGTGAAGAGCCATTTCCCGGCCGTGTCGGAGGCGCTGTGGCAGGCCGCCTCGGCGCAGCTCCGCAACATGGCGACCATCGGCGGCAACCTGATGCAGCGCACGCGCTGCCCGTATTTCCGCGATCCCGCCAACTTCCCGGCCTGCAACAAGCGCTTGGCCGGCAGCGGCTGCTCGGCGATCGGCGGCGTGACGCGCGGCCATGCCGTACTTGGCATCAGCGAGGCCTGCATCGCCACCTATCCGGGCGATCTCGCCATCGCGCTCGTCGCCTTCGACGCCGAGGTCGATCTCGGCGAGCGTAAGTTGAAGGTCGAGGACTTCTTCCTCGCCCCCGGCGCCACAGCCGAACAGGAGCACGACATCCGCCCCGGCGAGGTGATCACGGCAATCGAGATCCCCGGCTCGGCCGCAGCCAGACGCTCGACCTACCTCAAGGTGCGCGACCGCCAGTCCTATGAATTCGCGGCGGCGAGCGCGGCAGTCGGGCTGGAGCTTGAAAGCGACGGCCGCACCATCCGCGACATCCGCGTCGCGCTCGGCGGTGTTGCCACAAAACCGTGGCGGGCGCGCGAGGTCGAAGAGGCGCTCAAAGGCCAGGCGCTCGACGAAGACATAGTCCGCAAGGCGAGCGAGCTCGCCATGGAGGGTGCCGTCGACCATGGCGCCAACCACTACAAGATCGCATTGGCGCCGCGCGTTGTCGCGCGCGCCATCCTCAAATTGGGAGAGACGGCATGACCGTTCACGACATGAAACACGCAGCGTCGGATAGCGTGCGCCTCGAAGCGGTCGGCGGGCGGCTGTCGCGCGTCGACGGTCCGGCCAAGATCACCGGTGCCGCGCATTACGCCGTCGAGCAGCAGCTCGAAGGGCTGGCGCATGCGGTGCTGGTCGGCGCGACCATCGCCGCCGGCAAGGTGACGGCGATCGACACACGCGCGGCCGAGACCGCGCCCGGTGTGCTGGCGGCGCTGACCCCCGACACAATCATGGAGCTGAAGGGTGCATCGGACTGGTTCGGCAGACCGCCATCCGCTGAAACCTATTGCCCTTTGGCCCGCGAGGTCACCTATTCCGGCCAGCACGTCGCGGCGGTGGTAGCCGAGACTTTCGAGCAGGCGGTGGCGGCGGCAGCGCTGGTCAAGGTCAGCTATGACGAGACGCCGGCCATCGTCGATTTGAGCGACGGCAAGGCCGGCGACGGCATCCCGATCGACGCCATGACCAAGGAATGGGGTGACGCCGAAGCCGCCTTCGCCGAAGCGCCGGTGCGCGTCTGCGTGGCCTACAACACGCCGCGCGAGTTCCAGGCGGCGATGGAGCCGCATGGGTTGATCGCGCGCTGGCAAGGCGACGCGCTCACCATCTGGGAGCCCAGCCAGTGGCTGGACGGCATGGCGCGCACCTATGCCGAATGGTTCGGCGTGCCGTTCGAGAATGTGCGGCTGGTGTCGCCCTATATCGGCGGCGGCTTCGGCTCGAAGGCCCTCGCCCTCGCGCACAGCGCGGTGGCGGCGGCAGCGGCGAAGATGCTCGGGCGGCCGGTGAAGCTGGTGCTCAACCGCCCGCAGAATTTCACCTCCTATGGCGGCCGCGCGGCGACACGCCAGACGGTTGCGATCGGCGCCGACCGGGACGGCAAGATCCAGTCGATCGTGCATCGCGGCGTCAACGAGACGGCGGTCGACGGCATATGGGTCGAGCCGCTGGGTTCCGTCACCTCGATCATGTACGCAACACCCAACTTCTCCTCGAAGCAGAATGTGGTGCGGGTGAACACGGTGGTGCCGGGCGCAAAACGCGCGCCGGGCGAGAACCCCAGCGCCTTCGGCATCGAGAGCGCTATCGATGAGCTCGCCTATGAGCTTGGGCTGGATCCGCTGGAAATGCGGCTGATCAACTATGCCGAACAGGATCCGGAAGCGAAAAAGCCGTGGTCGACACGCCAGTTGCGCGAGGCCTTCGCTGCCGGCGCCGAGGCCTTCGGCTGGGCGAAGCGCTCGGCCGCGCCGCGCTCGATGCGCGACGGCCATCAGCTCGTCGGCTGGGGCGTGGCTGCCGGCACCTATCCGGTGCGTCGCGCCTATGGCGAGGCGGTTGTAAGAATCCTCGCCGACGGTTCGGTCGAGGTCGAAAGCTCCTCCATCGACATGGGCCAGGGCACTTACACGATCCTCGCCCAGACTGCCGCCGAGACGCTCGGTGTGCCGGTCGACCAGGTTTCGGTGAAACTGGGGGATTCCCGCTTCGCTCGCGCCGGCGTCACCGGCGGCTCGCGGCTTGCCGGCGTCATGACCGGCGCCGTCTACAAGGCGGCCGGCCAGGCGCTCGACGAACTGGTCGGGCTGGCGCTCTCCGATCCGCGCTCGCCCTTCCAGAAGCTGCAGGCGAACACACTGCAAGTGAGAGACGGCCGCATCGCCTCGCCGCGCGGCGAAGGGCCGGAGCTATCGATCGCCGAGCTGATGAGCACGCTTGGCCGCGAACGGATCGAAGCCAAGGGCGACACCGTTCCGGCCAGCTTCACGCCGGAGCAGCGCTACAACAACTACACCACCATCGCCGTGGCGATCCCGCACACCGAGGGCGACTATTCGCGCCATTCCTGGTGCGCGCATTTCGTCGAGGTGCGGGTCGACGAGGACTTCGGCACGGTGCGCGTCTCACGCGTGGTGTCGGCGCTGGATTCCGGCCGGCTCTACAACCCGAAGCTGGCCGAAAGCCAGTGGAAGGGCGGCATCATCATGGGCATCGGCCAGGCGCTCTTGGAGGAAGGCATCGTCGACCGCCGGCACGGCCGCATCGTCAACGGCAATCTCGCCGACTACATGCTGCCGACCAATGCCGACATCCCGGATATCCAGACGATCTCGGTCGGCATCCCCGACCCGCACTCCTCCGCGCTCGGCGGCAAGGGCGTGGGCGAGCTCGGCATCGTCGGCGTCGCCCCGGCGATCGCCAATGCGGTGTTCCATGCCACGGGGAAAAGGGTCAGGGATCTGCCGATCACGCTGGAGAAGTTGATTTAGGCGCCGGCGCTGAAGCTGCCAATCTCCCCCCTTGTGGGGGAGATGCCTGGCAAGGCAGAGGGGGGCGCGAAGGAACTCGGCTTCTCTCCCGACTTCAGCCTACCCAATCGCTTCCGAGCGTAGCGCAGCGATCAACTGAGACACCGGCGGGACAGCGCCCCCCTCTGTCCTACCGGACATCTCCCCCACTTGGGGGGAGATTGGCAGCTCGCCGGCTTTCGCCAATCTCTGTATGATCCCCCTACCACAGCGGGGGAACATCATGAAAAGCGCATTGGCCGCAATTGTCCTGACCCTGCTCACCACCCTTCCCGCCCAAGCCGCCTCCTGTTCCTGGTCCGCCAAGATGGACGAAGGCGGCAGCGTGCTGATGGCTTCGGTCTGCGGCGGGCCGAAGGGCGACGCGCATCTGATGCTGGCCTGCTTCGGCAAGCCGGTGCTGAGCTACGATCTGGGCGCGGCCGGCGGACAGCTCGAGCCCGGGATCAGCGGGTCCTTCACCTTCAAGGCCGGCAGCAAGAGCGTGACCAGGACGCTCCGGCTTGAGGCGATGTACAATTATTTCACCATCGAGCTGAGCAAGAACGACCCGCTGCTTGCGTTGCTGCGCGGCAAGGGCGAGGTGACGGTTTCCGCCGATAAGTACGGCCAGGCGAGTTTCCCGCTGAAAGGCTCCGGCGCCGCGATCGGCAAGGTGCTGGCCGAGTGCTGGAAAACTTCGGGCGGCGAGGCGGATTGAAGCCGCCGATCTCGCCCACTTGGGGGGAGATGCCGGCGAAGGCCAGCCTACCACTCCAAGCCAAATACCAGCTTGCCGAAATGCAGGCCGCCGGCAGCCATGTGCGTGTAGGCCTCGGCCGCCTCGTCCTGTGAAAAGACCTTGTCGACGACAGGCTCGATCCTGGCCGCGCCGATGGCGCGGGCGGCGTCGCGCAGGTCGGACACCGATCCGGTGTTGTTGCCGACCACCTTCAGCGCCTTGATGATGATCGGCAGCAGGTTGACCGTGGCCTCGGCGCCGGTGACGAAGCCGATGGTGAAGAGCGTTCCGCCGGGCGCGGTGGCGTTGACGGCGCGGGCGAAGGTGGCGGAGCCGCCGGTCTCGACGACGAGGTCGGCGCCGAGGCCGTCGGTCAGCTCCAGCACCTTGCCGTCCCAATCGGGCGTCGCGCGGTAGTTGATGAGGTGATCGGCGCCGAGCGCCTTGGCCCTCTCCAGCTTCTCGTCCGATGACGAGGTGATGATGACGGTGGCCCCGGCTGCCTTGGCGAGTTGCAGCGTGAAGATCGACACGCCGCCGGTGCCGAGCAGCACGACCACCGAGCCGGGCCCGACATCGGCGGCGCGGATCGCGTTCCAGGCAGTGGTGCCGGCGATTGGCAGCGTCGCCGCCGCCTCGAAGGAGAGATGCGCGGGGATCGGCACGACCGAGTTGGCCGGCAGCGCCACACATTCGGCGAGCGATCCGGGGAGCGAAATGCCGCGCATCTGCGTCATCTCGTAAGGCCGCGGGCGGCCGCCGATCCAGCGCGGCTTGGCATGGGCGACGACGCGGTCGCCGACAGCGAAGCGGGTCACGCCCTCGCCGAGCGCGACGATCTCGCCGGCGCCGTCGGCGACCGGGATGAGCGGGAAGCTCGGTCCGGGATAGTTGCCGCTGGCCACCGCGACATCGACAAAATTGAGGCTCGCCGCGCGCTGGCGGATCAGGACCTCCCCGCGCTGCGGTTCCGGCGTGGCGACGGTGGCGGCGCGGAAAGCGTCGAGCCTGGGTTGGCTGAGTTCAATGGCTTTCATGGTTTCACTCCGGGACTGGATGATGGATGGGTTGAGTGAAACTAGCTGCTGCGCTATTTCTGGATAATTCTCGACTTTCACATTTTAGTATTGCGAAATATGCAGCAATCCCATCAACCTACCGCGCTTGCGGAAATGGCGGCCTTCGCGGCCATCGCCGAAGCGCGTTCCTTCACCAGGGCAGCTGCACGGGTCGGGCGCGACGCCACCATCCTGTCGCGCCGCCTCCAATCGCTGGAGGAGCGGCTGGGTGTCAGGCTGCTCCATCGCACGACGCGCAGCGTCTCGCTGACCGAGGCCGGAGCGGAATTCCTGCCGCGCGTGCGCGCCATCCTCGCCTCGGTCGACGAGGCCGAGGCGGCCGCGTCGGCGCATGCAGCCGGCGGGCCGCGCGGCCTGCTCAGGCTGGCATTGCCCGGCACATTCGGGCGCATGTGGATCGGGCCATTATTGCCTCGGTTTCTCGCCGAATTTCCCGATATCCGCATCGAGGCCGAATTCTCCAACCGTTTCGCCGACCTGGTCGCCGAGAATTTCGACGTCGCGGTGCGGCTCGGAGCGCTGGAGGATTCGCGCCTGGTAGCGCGCAAGGTAGCGACACGGCGCCGGCTGCTCTGCGCGGCTCCCTCCTATCTCGCCCGGCGGGGTCGGCCGGAAACACCGCAGGCGCTGCTCCAGCACAGCTGCCTCGGTTTCTCCGGCTTCCAGACCTTTCCGGCCTGGGAGATGACCGACAGCGAAGGCCGGCGCGTGCGCGTCGAGGTTTCCGGGCCGCTGGTCACCGACGATGCCGAGGTGCTGGTCGAGGCCGCCGTGCAAGGCGTCGGCCTGATGATGAGCACCGACTGGCTGGTCGGCCGCGAGCTCGCCGACGGGCGGCTTGTGCCGATCCTGGAGAACTGGACGCTGGCCGACGAGGGCGCCGTCTATGTCGTCATGCCCTCGGCCAAGGGCCAGGCCGCCAAGACCCGCGCCTTCGCCGACTGGATCGGAAAACGCTTTTCGCCCGTGCCGCCCTGGAGGACGTGAAGCTGCCGATCCCACAAAGGGAAGATTGGCAGTTCCGGCGACGCCACCGCAGTTGCCTGCGCTCTCAGCCGCTTGCGCCTCCACCCCCTGCCTCCGGCTGCCTCGGGAACTGCCGCAACAAATCCACCGGCAGCGGGAACACCACCGTGGAAGAGCGCTCGCCGGCTATGTCGCGCAGGGCCTCGAAAATAGGCTCGGCGGCCAGCATGCGGGCGGCTTCGACCAGTTTCGCCGCGGCCGCGACGCAGACTGGAGCCACCAGAATACCGGCGCCTCGTCCACAGAGGAAGGCCAGGCTTCAGCGCCGATGGGACGCGAGGGGCGCGCCTATGTCCGAAACGAGTTTGACAAGATCAGCTTGGCGCTTGGTGTTGGTTTTGGCGAAGATTCGGTTGAGATGGGTCTTCAACGTGTTTTCACCGATACCGAGCGATAACGCGCTCTTGGACGCGGACAATCCGCCACCGATCAGCAGGAGGACCCGTGCCTCCGCGGGGGTAAGGTCGAACAGCGTGGTGAGAACGGCCTCGGGGAGTGGCGAAGCGGAGGTCGTGGTCGACACGAAAACGGCGACACGAGCGGGTCGGAACGCTGCGCGCGCGGTTCCTTCGCTCAGCGGCAACACATAGGCTACGGCGGGCGGTTGACCAGGGGCTGAAACGGGCAGCCCTATGCCGCGGCAGCCAAGCAAGGCATCCGTGCTCGCCGCCGTGGCGATTGCTTCCAGCAGGGCACGGGTCATCACCGGGTTCTGCGGCTGCAGCAGACCGTTCTTGGACAAAATAGCGCCTTGCCCGGAAAACATCTGCTCGGCAGCCCCATTCGCATGGAGGATTGCTCCGTTGGCGCCGGTAAGAACAACAGGCACTGCGAGATGATCGAGCGCCTGGCGATAAAGATTAGCGGTTATGCGGGCCTGATCGAGCAGATCTCCAATCAGCGAAGCACGGCGCAGGTGCGGCGAGAGCAATGCCAGGAAACGCTGCTCCTCAACGGTTATGATGCCCCTGTCGGCACGCGTGGTGCAGCCCATCAGCCCGATCCGATCCGGCGTATGAACGAATTTGGTGATGCAGGCCTCGCGCAATCCCTGCGGCTTGGCCCAGTTCTGAAAAAATGGCGTTCGCTGGAGTTCGGTCTCGCTCATCCGCGACAGCGTCGTGACAGGCGTGTCGATGTCGCCAAGGACTGCCGCCTTCAGTCCGGGAATCCCATCGAAGTCATAGTCTTCCTGGAGCACGCGCATCTGCACGGGATCCCAGGGCGATTGAGCCGTGAACCGGCCATTATTGTCAGCGGTGCTGGCAAGAGTGACGGTGGTGTAGGCCGCGTCGATGGCTTCGGTGATCCGGGTCATTACTCCGGCCCAGCCTCCCGGATTCACGACGCAATCATAGATATCACCGATAATCGAACACAGCAGTTCGCTGCCCAGGCTCTCCACCGCTTCTCCTAACCCCTAGCATGCCCAACCTCGCATGACGGATGGCGGGCAAAGATGAAACCAGCAACATTTTGACAGCGGCTCGGCGCAAAGACGCCGATCCCGCTTGGAGGTTCTCGCTGGCATCATACTTTCGGGTGACGCCAGGTGCCGTCGAGTTCAATTAAGGGTTCAATCGGTTGAACGCCAAGCGATCAGTGTTGCTGGTTATTCCTGGGATGGAAAGCGCCGAGTTCGATTTTTTAAGCCTCGGGTTTGTCGGGGGCGCTTCCTTGTCGCGAAAGACGGTGTTTTCATCGGCTCAATTGCCAGCATAAGGGGAACCATGCAGAGGATAGTTTACAGCTCCGGCGACCTGGCCGGCGATGAGGCGCTACGAAAAGACCAATGGATTGCCTCGCTCTCGTCCGGATATGCGCATTTGCATGCCGACCCTGCGGCTGAAATGTCCTTCGAAGGCGAGTTGAGAATAGCACGAACCAGTGAGGTTTCCGTCGGATCGATACGTGGCACCGTGAAATCGATTTCGCGAACAGCCAACGATATTGCCACCGAGAATACCGACAACGTGGTGCTGCTATGCAATGCCGACAGTTCGTCGATGTGCGTCGAACAATCCGGCCGCAGTGTCGAACTCGCTGTCGGAGCTTTCGTGCTGATAGAACAGCGCGAGCCATCCTGGATCAAATTGGCCGACGGCAAATGCGGCCTGATAGCGGTGCAGGTGGAACGAGCGCGTGTTCGACAACGATGCGTCGATCTCGGAGATCGCTTTATGGCGGCGGTGCCCCAGCGATCGAGCGCAATCGATTTGGTGCGGGCCTATGTCAAAGTGCTGGCAGGACAGCAGCACCCCAGCCCTTCGTCCATCAAGCAATTCGCGGCTGATCACATCGCCGATTTGATCACCGCCGCAGTGACCGGCGCGAAAGGCGAGGCTGCCGAATTGGCCGGCCTGCGGGGCCTGCGAGCGGCCAGGTTGCAGGCAGTCCTGGCGAAGATCGCAGATAATTTCGCCAACCCCGGCATCTCCGCGCAAGGTGTCGCAAAAGAACTCGGCCTGTCGCCGCGCTATGTTCACGATCTGCTTCAAGAGACGGGTGTCAGCTTTTCCGAGCGTGTTCTCGAACTGCGCCTGCAGAGAGCACACAAGATGCTCTCGCAGAGGCACAATGACGACATGCGGGTCAGCGAAATTGCCATGATAAGCGGATTCAGCGACGTGTCGTACTTCAATCGCTGCTTCCGCCGTCGCTTCGGCCATACGCCAAGCAGTGCCAGATAGAGCCGGGCCCAAACCGGCCAGGCGACTCGATTTTCCTCTCCGATTCCCTCTCAATGAGAACTGATGCCCCGCGCCTGACCAATGATGCAAAACCATCACAGCGCGCGGAAAAGACACGGCACCTCTTTCCAGTCCAATTCCAGTGCGGCCCTGCCCAAGACAACGCCTGGCTCCAATGACATGTCAGCCACAGGGTGAAACGACTGTCATATCAGGGGATTGAATGCCGCAGACCATATCTGGACACCGCAAGGTGACGCTGACTTCGACCGCGCCGGCGAACTGCCTCAACCCCTTGCGCAACCCTCGCCACATGACCAGCGTCAGTTCGCTCGCGCTGATGCTCGGCGCGGCCGGCCTTGTCGGAACGACCTTGCCGGCGACCGCCGCCGACGTGACCTGGAACGGTGCGATTTCGACCAATTGGTTCGATCCTGGCAACTGGACCCCGGGCGCGGTGCCCGACGCCACCAATTTCGTCAACATCAACACGCTCACCCCGAACCCAACGGTGATTAGCGGCGCTGGCGCCAATGGGCTCGTGGTTTTCGTGGGCAGGAATGCCGGCGATGTCGGTTCGCTGAAAATCATCAACGGCGGGACTCTGAGCGATTCGCAAGGCTCCGTTGGCAGATTCGCGGGCTCCATCGGTACGGTCACCGTGGACGGCGTGGGATCGGCGTGGCTGCACGCCGACGATTTCTATGTCGGGGCGCAAGGCACGGGGACGGTCTCCATCCTCAATGGTGGCCTGATCAGCAATGTCAGGGGCATCCTGGGGGATGGCGACGACGCCTTTGCGGTCATGTCCGTTGACGGCGCTGGTTCGACTTGGACCAACAGCTCAACCTTGGCGGTGGGGCAGAACGGCCCCGGCATACTAAATATTACCAACGGCGGCACAGTCGGCGACACCGATGGGTCGATCGGCAAAGGCACCACTTCGAACGGCACAGTCTCGATCGACGGGGCCGGCTCGACCTGGGCCAACAGCGGGTCGCTGACCGTTGGTGACAACGGCACCGGCAATCTGGCGATCACCAACGGTGGCGCCGTCAGCAATGACAAGGCCTATGTCGGCAACCAGGCAGGCTCGACCGGCTTGGTGTTCGTCAACGGTGCCGGCTCGACCTGGACCAACGCCTCCGATCTCTATGTCGCCAACTTCGGCACGGGCAATCTGGCGATCACCAACGGTGGCGCCGTCAGCAATTACTCGGGGGTCGCTGGCACGAAGGCAGGCTCGAACGGCAAGGTTTTTGTCGACGGTGCCGGCTCGACCTGGACCAATAACGGGAACCTCGTCATTGGTCAAAATGGTGCTGGCGCGCTGGCGATCACGAACGGCGGTGTCGTGAGCACCAGCGCCGGTTTTGTCGGATACGCCGCCGGTTCCACCGGATCGATTACAGTCGATGGCGCCGGGTCGGCCTTGACCGATAGCTGGTCCCTTTCGATCGGCAGCTTTGGCACCGGCACGCTGACAATCTCCAACGGCGGCATGGTCAGCAATGTCGAGGGTATTGTCGGTGATGGATCAGGCGTGGGAACCGCAACGGTCGACGGCGCGGGTTCGGCCTGGAAAAACAGCGCAAAATTGAGTGTCGGCGGCTCCGGCACGGGCACGCTGACAGTCTCGAACGGTGGCGTGGTCGGCAACACCATCGGCGCGATTGGCGCGCAGGCTGGCTCCAGCGGCATAGCCACCGTCACCGGCGCGGGCTCGACCTGGACAAACAGTTCCGACCTGTTTGTCGGCGCTCTGGGCACGGGCACGCTGAACATCCTGAACGGCGGCGCGGTCAGCAATGCCATGGGTTATGTGGGCAAGTCTTCCGGTTCCAAGGGGGCGGTGACGGTCGACGGCGTGGGCTCGAAATGGACCAATAGCGGGAGCCTTCTCGTTGTCGGCAACTCCGGTACAGGCACGCTGACCATTTCGAACGGCGGCACCGTCGACAGCGTTTTGAGCTATGTCGGGAACTATTCTCTCGGCACCGCGACGGTCGACGGCGCCGGCTCGACATGGAATAGCAGTTCGGCCCTCTATGTCGGCGTCAGCGGAGGCGGTACTGGCACGCTGACAATCCTGAACGGCGGAACCGTCAAGAACACTGTCGGCCAGGTGGGTTACTCGGGAGGCTCCACCGGCACGGTGACCGTCGATGGCGCCGGCTCCAGCTGGCTCAACAGCTCAAGCCTGCTTGTCGGCAACTGGGGCACCGGCACACTGACGATCTCGGGCGGGGGAACCGTCACGAGCGCAGGCGGCACAATTGGCGGCACTGCTACAGGAACAGGTACTGCGACGGTGGACGGTGCGAATTCCGCCTGGGTCAACAGCGGCGACCTCTATGTCGGCAGCCTCGGAACCGGCGCATTGAAGGTCTTGAACAGCGGCGCGGTCAGCAATGCCTGGGGCTACATCGGTTACAATCCAGGCTCGACCGGCACTGCGACGGTGGACGGCATCGGCTCGATCTGGACCAGCGCGGGCCTCGATGTCGGCGTCGACGGCACGGGTACGCTGACAATCTCGAACGGCGGCGCGGTTTCGGTCGGTGGCACCGTCACCATTGCCAGCCATGCGGGTTCCATCGGCACGCTCAACATCGGTGGCGCAGCCGGAGCGGCGGCATTGGCGCCCGGCATACTCAACGCTTCGGCCGTCCAGTTCGGCGCCGGCACCGGCGCAATCAATTTCAATCATACGAGCACGAACTATACCTTCGCTTCGGCGATCAGCGGCGCTGGCACGGTCAACCAGATCGCCGGCATGACGAACCTGACGGCCGATTCCAGCGGCTTCACCGGCGCCACCAACGTGACCGGCGGACGGCTGGCCGTGAACGGTTCCCTGGCCAACTCGCTGGTGACGATCTCAGGCGGCATATTGGGCGGCAACGGCACGGTGGGCGGCATCGTGGCGCAGTCGGGCGGCATCATCGCGCCGGGCAATTCGATCGGCACGCTCAATGTTGCGGGCAATATCGACCAGGCGGCGGGCTCGATCTACCAGGTCGAACTGACCTCGACCGGCCAATCCGATCTCTTCCAGGCAACGGGCACGGCGACGATCGCCGCCGGCGCGGTCCTCGACGTGATCAAGACGGATGCCGCGCCTTATGTGCTGGGCACGCATTACACGGTGCTGCAGGCCGATGCGGGCGTCACCGGCACCTACACGCTCAGCGGGGCCGGCCCGTTCATCGGCCTTCTCGCCAATTACGACGCGACGCATGTGTATCTCGACGTAGTGCAGGCAAAGTCCTTCGCCTCGGTCGGTCTGACGCCCAACCAGATCGCCACCGGCGGCGGCGCTGAAAGCCTGGGCAGCGGCAATCCGCTTCATGATGCCATCATGGCGTTGCCCACCGAGGCGGCTGCCCAGGGCGCCTTCGATCAGCTGTCGGGCGAGATCCATGCCTCGGCCAAGGGGATGCTGCTGGAAGACAGCCGCTTCCTCCGCGACGCCGCCACCAAACGCATCGCTGCTGCCTTCGGCGATGTCGGCGCGGCGCCACTGCCGGTCATGGCCTATGGCGAGGGCGGACCGGAAATGGTGACCGCCGACACCGGTCGCTTCGCCGTCTGGGGCCAGGCCTTCGGCTCGTGGGGCAACACCGACAGTGATGGCAATGCTGCCACCTTCGGCCGCTCGACCGGCGGGTTGCTGGCTGGCGCGGACGGCCTGGTCGGCGACTGGCGCGTCGGCCTGATCGGCGGCTACAGCCATTCCTCCTTCGACGCCGACGACCGCAACTCCTCCGGCGACGCCGACAGCTACCATGTCGGTCTCTATGGCGGCACCAACTGGGACGCCATCGCCTTCCGCACCGGCGCAGCCTATAGCTGGAACAGCCTTTCGACGAAACGCGCGATCGCCTTCAACGGTTTTACCGACGCCCTGTCGGCTGACTACGATGCCGGCACGGCGCAGGTGTTCGGCGAACTCGCCTACAAGGTGGATGCCGGGCGCTTCAAGTTCGAGCCGTTCGCCAATCTCGCCTATGTCAGCGTGCATACGGACGGCTTCACCGAGCAAGGCGGCGGCGCGGCGCTGACCAGCGCCAGCTCGACCACCAATGCGACCTTCACCACGCTCGGGCTGCGCGCCTCGACCGACCTGGAGCTCGGCGGGATCAAGACAACCGCGCGCGGCACGCTCGGCTGGCGCCACGCCGTTGGCGATGTCACGCCAACCTCGACCTTCGCCTTCGCCGGCGGCGATGCCTTCACCATCGCCGGCGTGCCGATCGCCACGGATAGCGCGGTGATCGAGGCCGGGTTCGACCTGCAGATGTCGGCCAATGCCACGCTCGGCCTGTTCTATGCCGGCCAGTTCGGCGCCCACAGCGCCGACAACGGCGCCAAGGCAAACCTCAACGTCAAGTTCTGATACGAGGAGTGGGAAGGCCGCCGCCCCCGCAAAGACGGCGAAGCGTGTAATCTCCCCCCTTGCGGGGGAGATGGGCCGTCACCTCGGCCTTCGCCTCAACCGCCCGCGCCCCCGCCCTCCGGCCTCAAAAACTGCCGCAGCAGATCCATCGGCAGCGGGAACACCACCGTCGAAGAGCGCTCGCCGGCGATGTCGTGCAGGGCCTCGAAATAGCGCAGCTGCATGGCCTGCGGCTCGGCCGCCAGCATGCGGCCGGCCTCGACGAGCTTGGCCGCCGCCTGCTGCTCGCCGTCGGCGTTGATGACCTTGGCGCGCCGCAGCCGCTCCGCCTCGGCCTGCTTGGCGATGGCGCGGACCATGCTCTCGTTGAGGTCGACATGCTTGATCTCGACATTGGAGACCTTGATGCCCCAGGCATCGGTGCGCTGGTCCAGAATCTCCTGGATGTCGCTGTTAAGCCTGTCGCGCTCGGCCAGCATCTCGTCGAGCTCGTGCTTGCCGAGCACCGAACGCAGCGTGGTCTGCGCCAGCTGGTTGGTGGCGGTCATGAAATCCTCGACCTGGATGATCGCGCGCTCGGCGTCGACGATGCGGAAATAGAGCACGGCATTGACCTTCACCGAGACGTTGTCGCGCGAGATGACGTCCTGCGGCGGCACGTCCTGCACCACCACGCGCAGGTCCACCCGCACCATCTGCTGGATGAAGGGCACCAGGAGGATGAGGCCCGGCCCCTTGACCCCGGTGAAGCGGCCAAGTGTGAAGACCACGCCGCGCTCATATTCCCTCAGGATGCGGATGGCCGCCGACAGGAACATGATCACCACAAGCGCAAGGATCAGATAGGCGACATAAGCGACTGTCATTGCTTTGCTCCGTCGTTTCCGGCCCCGTCGTGTCTGGCCCCTTCGTTTCCGGCCCCTTGGTTTCCAGCACCGCGCCGCCGCACCGTCAGCACGAGGTCGCTGACGGCGGTCACCTCGGCGCGATCTCCCGGTGCGATCGGTTCATCGGCCTTCGCCCGCCAGCGTTCGCCGAGCGCCAGCACATGGCCCTCGCCGCCTTGCCAGTCGAGGATCTCCACGGGCAGGCCGCGCATGGCATCGCCGCCGACGCGCGGCGGATTGCGCCGCGCCGCCCAGAGGTAGCTGCCGGCAAGCAGCGCAAGCCCCAGAGTCAGCGCGGCGGCGGGGCCGATGATCGCCCACGATATGGCGAAGCCCGGCCCCTCCACTTTAAGCAGCATGGCTGCGCCGAGCAGGAAAGCGGCCACGCCGCCGAGCCCCAGCACGACCGTCGGATTGAAGGCCTCGACGATGAGGAAGGTGACGCCGAGCAGCATCAAAGCGAGCCCGGTATAGTTGATCGGCAGCAGATCGAGCGCATAGAGGGCGAGCACGAGGCAGATACCCCCAATGACGCCCGGCGCCACCGCGCCGGGGCTCGTGACCTCGAAGACGATGCCGTAGAAGCCGACCAGCATCAGGAGGACGGCGACGTTCGGATCGGTGATGACCGCGAGAAGGCGGATGAACCAGCCGGGGTCCAGCGTCTCGACGGTCAGGCCCTTTGTCGCCAGCACCTCCTTCTTGCCGGCCACGTCGACGGTGCGGCCATCGGCCAGCTGCAGCAGCTCAGCGGTGTCGCGGGCGACAAAGTCGATGACATGTTGTTGCAGCGCCGCACTTGCCGAAAGGCTCGCCGCCTCGCGCACGGCCTTCTCGCCCCAGTCGCCATTGCGCCCACGCATTTCGGCGAGCGAGCGGATGAGCGCCACCGCGTCATTAGTCACCTTGGCCATCATCGCGTCGCCGGGCGGCCGCCCACTGGCGTCCTTCCCGTCCTTGTCCTTCTCGCCGCCGGGAAGCGAGGGCAGCCCGCCGATCTCGACCGGCGTCGCCGCGCCCAGATTGGTGCCGGGTGCCATCGCCGCGACATGGGTGGCATAGAGGATATAGGTTCCGGCGCTTGCCGCATGGCCGCCGGCCGGCGCGACATAGCCGATGACGGGAACCGGAGAGGCCAGGATGTCGGCGATCATCTCGCGCATCGAGGTGACCAGGCCGCCCGGCGTGTCGAGCTGCAGGATGAGGACCTCGGCGTCGCGCTCGGCGGCGGTCTTGAGCGCCTCCTTCAACTGGCGCGAGCTCGCCGGACCGATGGCGCCGTCGATCGCGATGCTGAGAGCAACCCTCTCCGCCGCCGTTCCGGCCGAGGAGAAGTGGAAGAGAAAGGCGGCCACCAAGGCCGCTGCCAGAAGGGCCACCCGCGCGAGTCTCACGCTCAAAGCTCCTTGGATTCAATATGGGGTTGTGTCGGGCGAAGTCCAATGAGCTGCTGATCTCCCCCCTTGTGGGGGAGATGTCCGGCAGGACAGAGGGGGGCGCGAAGGAACTCGACCTTTCCGGCATACCTTCCCTTCGTCATCAATCTTCCAAGCGATGCACGTGGCTATCGACTGAGACGCCGGCGGGACAGCGCCCCCCTCTGGCCTGCCGGCCATCTCCCCCACAAGGGGGGAGATTGAGCGCTCCGGCGCTTTCGCCCTCCCCACGATTCCACGCCGGTTTCGACGCGAGCTCCAACGCTGGCTCCCTCGCCCATCCGGCATTGTCTTCGTCGACGGCGCGAACGAACGCGTCCTCAACCAATGGAGACGACAATGACGACTTTGGCTCGAACAACCAATGAAACTCGCAACGCCGGCTTCAGCCTGTTCGGCTTCGTCGGCCGCGCGCTCGGCCTAGCCTATCGCGCCATGAAGATGCGCAGCGAACGCGCCGCGCTACAGGCGATGCCAGACTATCTGCTCAAGGATCTCGGCATCAGCCGCTCGCAGATCGAGCACTATACTTCGGTGCGCCTCATGCCCTCCGAGACGGACGGGATGGACAGCTGAAGCGTTCGGCCGCCCCGGCGGCCGAGACGGCTCGAAGGCCTATCGAAAAGCCCGGCATCGCCGGGGTTTTCGCGTCTGGCCTACCCGCTGACCTGCCTCCCGGCGTCGGATTCCGGCGCCGAATGTCCGCCCTGAATGAAACGGGCCCAAATGAAACGGACGATGCAATTTCCACGGTGGGCGTATCAAAAATTCCACGCTCGCACCCACTCTCGTTCAAACGCTCTTCCGCCAAAGGAAAGCGTCACGGCAACCAAGCCGCAAACCCACCTTTTGGAGGAGACAAAAATGCAACCCAGCACCAAGCCTGCCAACACCAAGCCTGCAAGACTTCCGCTCAACGGCGTCGACACGCCGAACCTGATCGCGACGATCAATTTCGTGGCGGGCCAGCCGGAGCTGGCGAAGTTCCAGTTCCGCGCCCACAATGAATGGATCGAGGGCACGCACAGCAAGAGCGTCATGCATGGCTTCTTCGGCGCCGGCCAGGAGCAGAAGCACGAGAAGCCGTACTATGCCGACAGCGACCATCCGGCCATTCTATGCGGCGCCGACAACGCGCCGACCCCGGTCGAATGGCTGCTGCATGGGCTGGCGAGCTGCCTGATGGCGGGCCTTGCCAACATCGCGGCGGCGCGCGGCATCAAGCTCACTCGGGTCAAGTGCTCGGTCGACGGCGACATCGACCTGCGCGGCATCCTCGGCATTTCCGACGAGGTCCGCAACGGCTTCCAGAACATCCAGGTGTCGTTCGAGGTCGAAGGCGACGCGCCGGCCGAGAAGCTCACCCAGCTGGTCGAACAGGCCCGCGCCCGCTCGGCGGTGTTCGACGTGCTGACCAAGGGCGTGCCGGTCACGGTCGGGATCAAGACCATCCAGTGATGGAGGGCGGAAAGACGGTCCGGACAAAAGTCCGGACCGTCTAGCAAATCCAACGGACAAGAACCATGAGACGGGCTGACGTCGTCATCGTCGGCGCGGGCCAGGCCGGCCTTGCGCTCAGCCATTGCCTCGGCCAAGCCGGCATCGACCATGTCGTGCTGGAGCGCGGCCGCATCGGCGAGCGCTGGCGGTCGCAGAGCTGGCACTCGCTCCGGCTCTTGACGCCGAACTGGCTGAACGCGCTGCCCGGCTCGCCCTATGCAGGCGACGATCCCGACGACTTCATGAGCAAGGCCGCCTTTGTCGAGACCCTGGAGGCCTATGCGGGGCGCTGGCAGGCGCCGGTCGAATGCGGCGTCGAGGTTCTTTCCTCAAGGCGAACCGGCAACGGCTTCGTGCTCGACACCGGCGCCGGCGTCTGGTCGGCCAAGGCCGTCGTTGTGGCCACCGGCCATTGCGACCGGCCGGCGATCCCCTTTAGGTCCAAGATCATGGGGGCGTCCGAGACGATGGGCGCGCCGCTGGGCATCCATGCCTCGCAATATCGTTCCCCCGGCGAACTGCCCCCCGGCGGGGTGCTGATCGTCGGCGCCTCCTCCTCCGGCGTGCAGATCGCCGACGAGCTGGCGCGGGCCGGCCGGCGCGTGACGCTGTCGGTCGGCAAGCATACGCGCCTGCCGAGGCTGTGGCGCGGCAAGGACATCTTCTTCTGGCTCTGCCGGATGGGCTTCATGGCGCAGCGTGCGCAAGACCTCGCCAATCCCGAAAGCGCCAGGCGCCAGCCTTCGCTGCAGCTCGCCGGGCGGCCGGACAAGGCCGATGTCGACCTCGCCACGCTGCAGGCGCTGGGCGTCGAGCTGACCGGGCGCGTCCACGGCATTGCCGATCGCGAGATCGCCTTCGCCGACGATCTTGCGGCGCAGATCGCGGCGGCAGAAATGAAGCAAACGCGACTGCTCGCCGAGATCGATCGCTTCGCCGGCGACGCGCGACCAGGCCGGCCCGAACCGGTGGCGGTGCCTTCGGTCCGCCGCCGGCAACTCTCGCTGACGGACGGATCGATCCGCACGATCATCTGGGCGACCGGCTATCGGCGGTCGTTCGGCTGGCTGGAGCCGCTGGCGCTCGGCGCCGACGGCGAGCTTGCGCATCAGGGCGGCGTCACCAGTGTTCCCGGCCTCTACGCGCTCGGCTTCCGCTTCCTGCGCAAGCGCGATTCCAATTTCATCGGCGGCGTCGGCGCGGACGCGCAAGCGATCGCCGCCGAAATCTCCCGCTATCTCGACCGAAAGGGCCGGCAAGCCGCCTGAAGAGGGGCCGCCTGAGGACAATGACGATGCCGACAACCGCGATTTCCCTGCCGCCTACGCCCAAGCGGGCCCACTACGACACCATCATCGTCGGCGCGCGATGCGCCGGCGCTTCCACGGCGCTGCTGCTCGCCCGCGCCGGCCTGAAGGTGCTTTCGATCGACCGCAGACCCTATGGCTCGGATACGCTGTCGACGCATGCGCTGATGCGGCCCGCCGTGCTGCAGCTTTCGCGATGGGGCCTGCTCGAGCCGCTGCTCGAGGCCGGCACGCCGCTGATCGAGGCGACGACGTTCCACTATGGCGACGAGGAGATCACCATTCCACTCAGCGCAGGGCCCGATCTTCCCGGCCTGATCGCGCCGCGGCGCACCGTGCTCGACCGCACGCTCGTCGACGCCGCGCGCAAGGCCGGCGCAGAATTCCTGCACGACACGGCGGTCGGCGACCTCTTTGCCGACACACGCGGGCGCGTGCGCGGCGTCGATATCCGCGGCGCCGGCCGCGCCGCCTTGCGGGTGAGCGCCGACATCGTCGTCGGCGCCGACGGCATCGGCTCGCTGGTGGCGAAATGCTGCGACGCGCAGGTATTGCGAAGCGGGGCGGTCTCGGCCGCTCATGTCTATGGCTACGCGCCCGTCGATCCCGGCGCCGGCTACCACTGGTATTTTCGCGACGGCATCGCCGGCTCCCTCATTCCCACCAATGACGGGCTTGCCTGCATCGTCGCTTCGGTGCCGACAAAACTGTTCGACCAGCGCTTCCGCCTCGGCCATGCGCGCGCTCGCATGGAGGTGCTGGAGGCGCTTTCTCCGGCGCTTGCCGAACAGGCAAGCCGCGCGCCGAAGGACGCCCGCCTGCAAGCGTTCCGCGGCGTGCCGGGATACATCCGCCAGGCCTATGGGCCGGGCTGGGCGCTGGTCGGCGATGCCGGCTTCTTCCGCGACCCGATCACCTCGCACGGCATTTCCGATGCGCTGCGCGATGCGGCGAGCCTGGCGCACGCCGTCCTCGACGGCTCCAAGGCGGCCTTCGCGGCCTGGCAGCAGGAGCGCGACCTTTTCGCCAACCAGGTCCTCGACACCACGGACGCCATTGCCGGTTTCGACTGGACGCTCGCCGACATCGGCGAGCGGCATCGTCGCTTTAGCGCCGTCATGAAGGCCGAGGTGCAGGCGCTCGCCGGGCAGCCGATGCCGGTCCGCCGTGCCTCGCCCGAAGGCCCGCCGACGACTTATCGGGCGCCGGCCAACCAGGATGAGCCGCAGGCCCCAGCCGGCGCCTCGAACCTTTATCGCAACCGAACGGGAGCAAGACCATGACTGTGCATTTGATGAAGGATGGATGGATCGGCGTCATCAAGGGACGGCCGCAAGTGGGCGCCGTCGCCGAGCGCTCGCGGCGCACGCAGCCGCAGGATATCGACGCGTTCGCGGACATGACCGGCGACCGCAACCCGCTGCATTACGACAAGCGGCTCGCCGAGGCTTCGGTGTTCGGCAAGCTGATCGTGCAGGGCGGCGTCACCTCGGGCATCCTCAAGGCGGTAGGCGTCGGCGAATTGATCACCGGGCGGGTCGAGGTCAAGGAGGTGCGTGCCGACAAGCCGATCACGAAGTTGGAGACATCGGTGCGCAACGAAGCCGGCGAGATTTGCCTGACCGGCACCGCGACGGTGTTCACCGTGCCGCTGGCCAGGGACTGAATGCGCCGGGCCTCCGATTGCCTATCGGTTTGATGCCGCATGCTTTGGAGCATATGCTTACCGGAAGCATGGAAGCGGCAATGCTTGAAGCGACCATCACCTGCCCCGAGTGTGGACATCGCGAAAAGGAGACGATGCCCACGGATGCCTGCGTTCATTTCTACGAATGCCGTGGCTGTGGAACGCTCCTGAAGCCTCGCGCGGGTGATTGCTGCGTGTTCTGCTCCTACGCCGATCACCCTTGTCCACCAGTTCAGCAGATGGGTGCAAGCCGCCGGGCCTGAAGGTCAGAAGCGATGACGGGCGGCAAGCAGGCCTCCCCTAGATCACTCCAGCATAAGCGCGCAGATGGCCGACCGTTTTGGGTAGGCCTTGCCTCTCCAGCGTATCGAGGTACTCGGCAGCACTTCTGGGAGGGTTCCTCAGACGTGTGCGATATCTTTGAACCGAGACCAATACGGCAGCATTGTCGATGCCGAACTGCCGGAAAATGAAATCGTCGGGATGGATCAGATCCAACTGGTATTTATCGAGAACGGGCTTGGGAAAATCCTTGAAATTGAAGGTGACGATCGCATCGGACGCCGAGACGATGGCCGCAGCCAAAACATGGCGGTCATTTTCGTCGGGAAGCGCCAAACTCGGCAGCAAATCCTGATAGCCATCAACCAGACAATCCGGGACGGCGCGGTTCATCAGGTCGCGTGTTCGGTAAATCTGCTCCGGCTTGAGATCCGGACGGTCCTGCAAGAGGTTGCGTATCCACTCGTAATGGATCTGTTCTGTCCGTTTGGCCCGATAGAGGCCACCTCCCGCGGCAAGCTCGACGAGGAGATCCCGCAGCGGGGCTGGATAAAGAACGCAAGCGTCCAGGACGGCGGTGTAGGACGAGGTCTTAATAGCCCATCCCCAGCTCCTGGGCTTGGGCGGCCAGTTCTTCCATGACCTTTTTGCGTTCTTCCTCCTCGCTGTTTCGGTATGCTGTCAGATCGGAAAACTTCACCCGCCGATGCGTTCCGACCATGTTGAAAGGCAACCTGCCCTCCTCCAGCAGTCGGATGAGATAGGGGCGCGATACATTGAGGTAGTCCGCCGCCTCCTGCGTCGTAAGCTCGGCATGGATCGGGATCACCGTCACCGCATTTCCCTGGCCCATTTCGGTCAGGAGACGGTAAAGCAGGTCGCCAACGCTCTTCGGCAGGCGCAGGGTTTCCTTGCCCACCTGAACCTTCAATTCGGCACCGTCGCGCTTGGTGCGTGAAAGCACCCGACTGGCCTGAGCGGCGAGTTCGGCATCGTCCACCGATGGCACCACCGGTCGTCCGAGCAGCTTGGTCATTGGTCCATGTCCCTGATTGGCATCGGATATGGAGGTTTGCGCCATTATCCGCAATATCCGAAATAAACGCAATAAGTGAATGCGATCTGACCGACATGGCTCCATGATCGACGGCCGGACAATCGCCCGCAGGCCCTACGATCCCGCGGTCTCGGCGACGAAGGCCCGGACATGGGCGATAAACTCGTCGAAGGCCGGCTCGCCCTCGAGCAGGATGTGGTTTTGGCTTTCCAGCTCGAAGAAGCGCGCGCCAGGAATGCCGGCCGCCATGGTGCGGCCGGATTCGACCGGGGCCACATTGTCTTCCCGCGCATGCAGCACCAGGGTCGGCACCCGCACCTTTTCAAGCAGATCGCTGACATCGATCACGGAGAAGGCGCTTTGCAGGCGCCAGGCGTCGTCCGGCGACACGGTGCGCAGCATCAGATCGTCCATCCAGGCGAAATGTTCGTGGGTGGCGCCGGGGATGAACATCGAGCAGAAGGCCTGGCGGAACATCGGATTCGACTTGCCCCAGCTCTCGCGCATCAGCGTCGCCACGGCCTCGCGCGTCGCGATCTCGCCGGCGTCGCCGCGCGCGCGCCAGCCTTTGACGTAGCCGCCATAGAGGATCATGCCCGAGACCTTCTCGGGATGGCGTATGGCATAGGCGATCGAAACCGCGCAGCTCTGCGAGAGGCCGAGCAGGGTGAAGCGATCGAGCCCTGCCGCCTCGACCACGCATTCGAGGTCCGACACCATCGTGTCGAACGAGACGTCGACCACATGGCGCTGCGATAGTCCGTTGCATCGCTCGTCGTAGCGCACCAGCTGGTTCTCGCGCGACAGTTCCGACATCCAGTGCCGCCAGATCGGGCTGTCCCAGTCGAAGGTGAGATGCGACATCCAATGCGCGGCGCGAAGGATGGGCGGGCCGCTGCCGGTCTTGGCGAAAGCAAGCCTCGTGCCGTCGAGAGCGCGACAGAAATGGACGGCGCGGCCAGGGTCCTGCGCGGCCGTCGGGCTCTTTCCGGGCGACGGCAATTGCACCTGCACCACGCCGGTCGCGCCGGGTGGCGCAGAGCGTGTCGTCGGCTGGGCGGCAGCAAGCCTGACCTTCTCCTCTAACGCCTCGATCTCTTCCGCCAGGCCGACATCCTCGGGCAGCAGGCGCGCCAAGCGCCGGGCAAGCGGCAGCGCCCGCCTCGGCTCGCCGGCCAGACGCTCGACCAGCTCGCGCAATATGCCGAGCTCGACGATCTCGACCTCGCTGGCGACGCCCGTGCGCCAGGCCTCGTATTCGAAGCAGCGCTCGAGCGAGAGATCGGCGAGGAAATCGCCGCGGATCGAACCGGCAACGGCCTCCAGCTCTTCCGTCGGCCACAAGGAAAGGTCGCCCTTCACCAACGGCAGCAGCCGGGCATAGTCGGTTCCGACCTTGAGCGAGACGCTGTTGCGGTCGGCGACCAAAGCTGATTCGTCGTCGCCCAACACCTGGCGGATCTTGGACAGGCTCCAGCGCAAGGCGCCGCGCGGGTCGTCGGGAATGTCCCAGAAGATTTCGCAGAGCCGCTCGCGCTGGTGCGCCTTGCCGGTGACGGCGAGATAGGCGAGCAAGGCTCTCGTCTTGCGCGACGGCGGCAGGTCGATGAGTTCGCCACCACGGGCCACCTGGAAATCACCGAGCACGCACAAATCCAGCAGCCCGGCTTGCGGACTGTCGATCATGCGCCCGGGCACCCTTCGGTTGCCATATACCCCCTTCGGTTCCTCACCGACGCGGCGAGGAAAGCCGGATACGGCAAGATGGCTGCGAGGAATGTGTGATGGGTTACATTGGGGGAGCGCTTAATCTCCCCCCTCGAGGGGGAGATGGCCGGCAGGCCAGAGGGGGTCGTCTCACGTAGATCGCCGGCGCCGTCTGTCGTCACGCAAGGCGTTGGCGCTCCACGCGAAGCGACCCCCTCTGTCGCCTTCGGCGACATCTCCCCCTCGAGGGGGGAGATTAAGCGCGTCAGCGCGTTCGCCAACCTCCGACCACCGCGATTCCAACCGCCACCAGCACCAGCCCAGCCGCCACCGCAAATGTAGCCCGCATCCCGCCTGCCACCGCCTCCGGCGCGGCGCCTGCGATATTCCCCGCCCCCACCGCGAACGCAAACACCGCGCCCATCACCGCGGTGCCGGTGATCAGGCCGAGATTGCGCGAGAGGCTGAGCATGCCCGACACCACGCCGCGCTCGTTGCTGTCGACATCCGCCATGACGGCGGTGTTGTTCGCCGCCTGGAAGAGCTGGTAGCCGGGGGTCAGCAGCACGATCGCCGCCGCATAGCCGGCGACGCCGAACAGCGCCGGCAGCAGAGAGAGCGCAGCGCAGCCGGCGGCCATCATTGCCAATCCGGCGACGACCATCGCCGATGCACCCAACCGGTCGACGACGCGGCCGGCGACGACGCCGCACAGCGCCGAGACGACCGGACCGATCGACAGCACGGCGCCGGTCAGCGCTTCGCTCAAGCCGAGCGCGCGTGACAGGAAGAACGGGCCGACGACAAGCGTGGCCATCATCACGGTCGAGACCAGCCCGTTCATGGCGAGGCTCGGCGCCAGCATCGGGTCGCGGAACAGCGCCAGCTTGACCAGCGGCGATGCAGCCCTGCCCTCGGCGTAGAGGAACAGACCGGCGCCGAGAACGGCCATGCCCAGCAGCGCGGCGTTCATAGCGCCGAAATGGCCGCGTCCCGTCGTCATCGTCAGCGCGTAGGCAGCGAGCGTCAGCGCCAGCAGGATCGTGCCCGGCATGTCGAAGCGTACAGCTCCCCCCGCCTCGCCACCGCGCTTCGCTTCGTGGACGATGCTCGCCGCTGGGCGGACGAATTTCGCCGCTGGGCGGACGAGTTTCGCCGCTTGATTGGCGGGCAGGAAACGGTACGCGGCCAGTACCGCCATGAGGCCGAGCGCGGCATTGACGAGGAAGATCGAACGCCAGCCCAGCGAGGCAATCAGCACGCCCCCGAGCGACGGCCCAAGTGCCGTGCCGATAGCCGACATGGTGCCGAGCAGGCCCATCGCGCTGCCGGTGCGGTCCTTC
This sequence comes from Mesorhizobium sp. LEGMi-168a, assembly GCF_058312955.1. Taxonomy (NCBI): domain Bacteria; kingdom Pseudomonadati; phylum Pseudomonadota; class Alphaproteobacteria; order Hyphomicrobiales; family Phyllobacteriaceae; genus Mesorhizobium; species Mesorhizobium sp. LEGMi-168a. The sequence continues at coordinate 164,547 of NZ_JBZEGV010000008.1, read as the reverse complement.
GGCACCGTCTCGCCGACGAAGGCAATCGTCAGCGCCATCATCACTGCCGCGCCCAGGCCTTGCGCGGCGCGTGCCGCGATCAGCAGCGGCAGGGTCGGCGCGAGCGCGGCAGCCAGCGAGGCGGCGCTGAACAGCGCGAGGCCGGCGGTGAGCAGCAGCCGGCGGCCGACGAGATCGCCCAGTCGACCGACGCTGACGATGAGCGCGGTGATGGCAAGCAGATAAGCGAGCACCACCCATTGCACCGCCGGGAAGGACGCCGCGAAGGCAGTGCTGAGCGTCGGCAGCGCGACATTGGCGATGCTGGTGCTGAGCGACGACAACAGCATGGCCAGCGACAGGCTGGCCAGCGCGCCGGTTGCGGAGCGGCTTACTGGGGCGGCGTATGGACTGGCGATGTCGGCCATGGTTCTTCTCCGGCTGGTGTAAAATTTGCCGGGAAGATAAGTGCGTTTGTGACGTGGCGGAACACGCAGCATTTGCATTCTATTCGTGCATTAAACGCCATGTCACTTTGCCGCAACCGTGCTATGGTCGCGCCATGTCGCGACCCGATCTCAACCTGCTCGTCACGCTGGATGTGCTGCTTGCCGAAGGCAGCGTCGCCAAGGCTGCCCGGCGGCTGAAGCTCAGCCCTTCGGCGATGAGCCGTGCCCTGGCGCGGCTGCGCGAGGCAACCGGCGATCCGCTGCTGGTGCGTGCCGGGCGTGGCTTGGTGCCGACGCCGCGCGCCATCGAGCTCGGCGCGGACGTCGGCCGGCTGGTGAAGGAAGTCGAGGCCGTGCTCAGACCCGCCGAGCGGCTCGATCTGAAACGCCTCGCGCGCAGCTTCACGCTGCGCAACAGCGACGGTTTCGTCGAGAATTTCGGCCCTGCCCTGCTTGCGCGCGTCGCCGAGGAGGCGCCCGGCGTGCAGTTGCGCTTCGTGCCGAAGCCCGACAAGGACAGCGCGCCGATGCGCGAGGGCAGCGTCGACCTTGAGACCGGCGTGGTCGGCGGCTCGACCGGCCCGGAGGTGCGGGCGCAGGCGCTGTTCCGCGACCGTTTCGTCGGCGTGGTCCGCATGGGCCATCCTTTAAGCGAAGGCAAGATCAGCGCCGCCCGCTTCGCCGCGGGCCGGCACATACTGATCTCGCGCCGCGGCCTCGACCGCGGGCCGGTGGACGACGCGCTGGACCTCGCCGGGCTGACGCGGACGATCGCGACTGTGGTCGGCGGTTTTTCGGAAGCGCTGGCGCTGGCGCGCGGCTCCGACCTTATCGCCACCGTGCCCGAGCGCTACACGGGCAAGCTGCGCGAAGGCCTGTTCACCTTCGCGCTGCCGGTGAAGCTCGCCCCGCTCACCATCTCGCTGCTATGGCACCCCCGCCTCGACGCCGACCCAGCGCATCGCTGGCTGCGGAGCGTGGTGCGCGAGGTGTGTGGGGGGCAGAAACAGCCGACGAAGCAACTCAGCGGCGCGAACTGAGGCGTTGGCAGGCTACCGGAATTCCTCCACCTCCCAGAATGAGGAGAGGTGGCTCAGCAAAGTCGAGGCGGAGAGAGGGAACGCGCTACGAAGGCCCCCTCTCCGCCCGTTTCGCTGCCACCTTCACGGCGCTGCCGTCACTGGCTTGTTCTTGCGCATCGTGATCTCATAGTTCAGCCGGCGTCGTCGAAACTCGCGCACGCCGGTGAGGTGCCCGGCCTGCTTCTCGGTCCGGCCCGTGGATCTGCGCCTGGCAATCGGGGAAATTCGGGTTGGCGCATTTGAAGATCGGCGACAGCAGATAGGCGACGCGCACCTTCTCCACCCCCTGCGCGCTGGCGCCGCCCATGAGACCGGCGATCAGCGTTGCGAGAAAGATAAGCAGCCCCAGCGCCACCCTGTCCAGCCAGGATTTGCGCCTGGCAAGCACTTCGAGCAACCGATCGTCCATCGCCGCCTCCCGCTTGCTGCCCCATATCGTAGCACGCCGGAGCGACCGCATCATGAAGCAGTTCACAGAGGGGCTGGTGATATCTCCCCCCTCGAGGGGGAGATTTGGCGTCAATGTTGCGCTGCAGAAATACACCCAAAAAAAGTCAGGTTGAGAACCGGACCCCAAAACACCTCAGCCGGCGAAAAACGAGCTTATTCAAGCGGATAGGCATACAGGCCCACGCCGGCTCGCGGGAGGGCCGAAAAGCCCGGAAATCCGCCATTTCCGGGCTTCCGCCAACCGCAATGGCGCGATCGGGGCAGTGCGGTTTCGGCTCTGCACAACGGGAAAAACGCCTTCGGCAGGGCGCCCCGGCCGGCGTTGACAGCAAGGCCGGCCAATGGCACTCCGCAGCGACTGGTCACGCCATGACCGTTGCTGTTGGGGACGGACGGGGTTTCAGCAGCTTGGCGGCGGCGCCGGACGGGCGGGCACCTTCGCAGTGTACCGCCCGCTCCTGGCCAGGAGCGGCACCCTCACATCATCCAGGTCGAGCAAAGAACCCGGTGCGGATACGCTGGCGGGACAGCGCCAGATTCCCCGTCGCGCCGGCTTTCGCCAATCGCCGGCTTTGCGCAAAAGGAACGCCGGCGTCTCCGATTGCGGCGGCACCGTCGCCGGTCCGGCGGACCTCAGAACGTGAAGCCGGAAGGCGGCGCGGCGGCGGCCGCCGCGGAGAGCTTGCCGCGCTTTTGCAGTCTGGGCTTCTCATAGGTCTTCTTCATCGTCCGGTCCTTGCGCAGGTCAACGACCGGTGCAGGTGAGCGCGATGCGGCGGCCCTGTCAAGTTTGCGTCCCGCTACCCTTACGGGGCGCGCGGTTCAATGCGGACTCATTCAGCCCGCGCGCTGCAGCCAGTGGCGGTCGAACACGTCGAGGATGGCGCGGAAATCGGCCGGCGGGATCTGGTTGGCGCCGCCGCCGCTGTCGGCGCCGAGGAATTGATCGAGTTGCGGGTCGACCGTTTCCGGATGCTCCATCGTGATGCCGAGGCCGGCCAGGTCGGCGGCGATCGAGCCGCCGGCCGGCAGGTAGCCACCCCATGCTTCGGCGCCGAACGCTGCCTCGCGCAGGCGCACCAGCAGGATCCTGGTGATCGACGGCTGCGCCTCCGGCCCGATGATGGCGGCGCCGCACATATAGCCGCCGAGCACGCTGACCGGCTGCGTGTGCGGGAACAGGCAGAGGAAGAACTGGGCGTCGCCGCCAACCTCCTTCAGATGCACGTAGAGGCCGCGCTTTGCCGGGTTGACCGGGCCGCCGAGCTGCAACTGGCCGGTCGGCAATGTCTCGCGGTAGGTGGCGGTCAGCCCATGCGCGCCGGGTCCGGCCTCGATCGCCAGGCGGCCCTTGATGAGCTGGCCGCGATAATAGGGCGACCAGGCACGCGAATAGCAGGCATAGGTCCCGGCAAGCCCGGAGCCGAGGCCGCGCTCGTCATGCGCGGCGGCCTCAAACTGCATGCCGGCGCGGCGCTCCAGCTCCGCGCTGTCGATGCCGTGGCGGGTCGCGATCGCGGTGGTGAAGGCCGCGAGCTCGCTCTCGGCGATCCAGGCGCCGGGCTGCTCCAGCTCGAGCAGCCTCGCCCAGTCGTCGTAGACGCTCATCTGGCGCGGCCGGGCGCGGCCCTGCAGCCATTTGTCGGCGCGACCGAGATCGAACGCCGTCTTCGGGTTGACGGCGCGGAACGCCGCCGCCAGATCCTTGCGGGTGACCGTCCCCAGCAAGGCCGACGTCAGCCTTAGTTTTTGCGCGATATGCTGCGCCATGCCACAAGTCCCTCAATGCTTTGCGCCGCCGGAGCAATCCGGCGTTCGGCAGGAATCGTTGAGCTGTCCAACTATCTGCTTAGCACGCCTGCATTCAGTCTCTATTCCCGACCGCGCCGATTTTCCACCGTCTAATATTCCAAGAATTCCAGAGAATTCCACGGCCTTCCGCGTGCACGACCTTTGCAGCGGGACGGCCGGCGCTAGGGTCGCCTCGGGGCAGGTGCTGGGGAGCTATCATGAAAGCCGTTCTATCCGCGCTTATCCTCGCGCTTACGCTGTCGCAAGCCGCCGAGGCCAAGACGAAAATCGTAGTGATCGAGGCAAAGACCAGCATCGAGAAAAACCGGCCACCGCTGGATGAAGCAGCCACCGGTGGGATAGCGTCCGTCGACGGCATGACCGCAACGCCGCACGCCGACTCCGGCCAGGCCTATCCGCCGGCGCTGGACCTGCATTTCTAGCGCCGTTCCAGAAGGACCGTGGCGGCGATCCTCCTGGGGACGCGTGAGACCAGAGCGGCCGAGCAGCAGGCCCGAACCGCTCGAGCCACCCGGCCAGCCTGAGGGTTTGGGAGGCTTGGCGCCGCCGCGGGGGCAGGCGCCCGTCCGCACGGACCGCGGAACGACGCGGTCCGTGCGGGCCATGCTCGGGCCGCCGTCCCTCGACCCGCCATCCCTTGGCTGCTTGACGAAAGGACGGCAAACCGGAAAGCTCGGCATGAGGTCGCGGGCATGGCGCTGGAATGGCGCCACGCGACGGTGCTTCGAGGGAGACCGCGCCATGCCGGGTGCCGACAAAAAGCTTGCCAAGCTCGGCATCGTCTTGCCGCCGCCGCTGAAACTGCCACCGGGCATGGTGCTGCCTTTTCCCTGGGTCAATGTGCGCGGCGACCGCGCCTATATCTCCGGCCATGGGCCGCAGGAGCCGGACGGCTCGCTCGCCGGGCCGTTCGGCGCCGTCGGCGAGAGCGTGTCGCTGGAAGAGGCTCGGGCATCGGCCCGCAAGGTCGGGCTGTCGATGCTCGGCAGCCTCAAGCGCGAGCTCGGCAGCCTCGACCGGATCACCGGCTGGTGCCGCGTGCACGGCATGGTCAACACGGCGCCGGGTTTCACCCAGACCCCGGCGGTGATGAACGGCTTTTCCGACCTCATCCTCGAAGTCTTCGGGTCGGAAATCGGCCGCCACGCCCGCACCGCCATCGGCGTCGCCGCCCTGCCGTTCGATCTCCCGGTCGAGATAGAGGCCGAGGTGATGATTGCCGGCTTGACCGGGCCGTCGTCGGTGCGATAGGCGCGCACATCGCCATCCAACCGATGAAAGACCCGCCATGACAGACGCCATCGTAAGAGACAGCAACGGCACGCCGCTCAAGGATGGCGACTCCGTGACCCTGATCAAGGACCTCAAGGTCAAAGGCACGTCCGAGACGATCAAGCGCGGCACGCTGGTCAAGAACATCCGCCTCACCGGCAATCCCGGCGAGATCGAATGCAACACCAAGCAGGTGAAGGGCCTGGTGCTGAAGACGGAGTTTTTGAAGAAGGCGTGATTGGCGGGGGCGCTGCTTGCAGGAGCCAATCGCCAACGTTGCAGGAGGAGCGCCGTGGACGAGGCGCGTAATCTCCCTCCTTGTGGGGGAGATGGGCGGCAGGCCAGAGGGGGTCGCCGCGCGTGGAGCGCCAGCTTCCTCTTCGCTTCTGCAAGGCGTCGGCGCTCTACGTGAGACGCCCCCCTCTGACCGCTTCGCGGCCATCTCCCCCTCAGAGGGGGAGATTATCAGCGCCTCCGCTTATGTTGCACTGCGTTAGATTTGTTGCATTGCGGTATGAACCCGTAGGCGCAAGTCTTGACCCCAGGCGGGATACGAACGACCGTTGCGAGGTCCGTCTTCGTGTCAGCACCATCGCCGGACTTCCGGCCAGACATTGAGGGGTTGCGAGCGCTCGCCGTGGCGGGCGTGGTCGCCTTCCATTTCGGCCTCACCGCGCTGCCCGGCGGGTTTGCCGGCGTCGACATCTTCTTTGTCATCTCCGGCTATCTGATCACCCTGCACTTGGTCACCGAGATTTCGCAGACCGGCCGGCTCGATCTTCTGCGCTTCTATGCCCGGCGGGCGCGCAGGCTGCTGCCGGCGGCACTGTTCGTCATCGCCGCGACGCTCGCCGCGGGCGCCATCATCCTGTCGCCGGAGGAGCAGGCGCTCTATTCCAAGGGCGCGATGTGGGCCTCGGCCTATATGATCAACCTGTGGCTGATCCGCTGGTCGTTCGACTATTTCGCCAATGACGCCGCCAACAACCCCTTCATCCATTACTGGTCGCTGTCGGTAGAGGAGCAGTTCTATCTCACCTGGCCGGCGCTGTTGATGCTGGCGGCCTGGCTGAAACCCGGCAAGCGGACGATCGTGCTTGCCATCGGCATTGCCGGCCTCGTCTCCTTCGCGGTCTGCGCGTGGTTGACCGACATATCGCAGCCCTGGGCGTTCTATTTCTCGCCGCTGCGCGCCTGGGAATTCGCCGCCGGCGGACTGGCCTCGATGGCGCCAGCGTGGCTGCTTGGCAAGCGCTCGCGGCTCGCCCTGGTGTTCAGCCTCTGCGGGCTGGCGCTGATTGCTTTCGCATACCTCACCTTCAGCGAGGAGGCTCCCTTCCCCGGCTTCCGGGCATTGGTGCCGGTGGCCGGCACTGTCCTTCTGCTGCTGGCGGGAGCGGCCGGCGTCAGGGACGGCGTGAATGCCGCCCTGGCGCTGCCGCCCTTGCAGTGGGTCGGAAAACTTTCCTATTCGCTCTATCTGTGGCACTGGCCGGTCATCGTCTATGCTGGCATGCTGGTGGAGGATTTGACACTCGTCCAACGCCTCGCCTGCCTCGGGCTGACGCTGGCGCTTTCGGCGCTGAGCTATCATCTCATCGAGAATCCGATCCGTCGCAACGGCTGGCTTATGGCCAATGCGGCGCGGGCGCTGGTGCCGGCCCTCCTCCTGACCGGCACCGGCGTCGCAGCCGCTTACGGCAATGCAGCGCTTGCGGTGCGCCACCAGGACCCCGAGCAGCGCGAGATCGCGGCAAGTGCGGCAGAGCCCGCCACCGCGCGCGCCAAGGCCTGCGTCGAGGGCTACGACACGGTGACGCCGAAGCCATGCGTGTTCGGCGATGGCCGGCGCATGATCGCGCTGTTCGGCGATTCCCACGCCGATCACTGGTCGACGCCGCTGGTCGAGGCGGGAAAGAAGAACGGCTACCGCGTCGAAACCTGGCTGAAGAGCTCGTGCCGGCCCTCGCGCTTCTCCTTCTTTGTCGCCAAGCTCAACCGCAACTACCGCGAATGCGACCAGTGGCGCGAGCAGGCGATCAAGGAGATCATCGCCGCGAAGCCTTCGCTGGTGGTGATCTCGGAGCTGTCGCTGACCTCCTCGCGCAAGATGGCGGCGGGCAAGGGCGAGCCGGATACGCCGGACGCCGTGTGGCGGGCCGGCCTGCGCTCGACGCTGGTGAGCTTGAGCAAGGCCGGGCTGAAGATCGCCTTCATCCGCGACGTGCCGTTCAACGACGAGAATATCGACACCTGCGTGGCTAGAGCGCTGTGGCGCGACAAGACGCCCTCGCTCTGCGACCAGACGCGCAGCTATGCCGCCAACGACGCCATGGCCGCGGTCGAGCGCGAGATCGTCACCAGCGTGCCCAACGCCTCCTACGTCGACCTCACCGACCGCTTCTGCAACGCCACCACCTGCCACGTCTTCATCGACGGCAAGCTCGCCTTCCGCGACCAGCACCATCTGGCGACGCCGTTCGCGGAATCGCTGGAGCCGGAGGTGGAAAAGAGGGTGATTTCGAAGGTGGGGCGGTAGAGGAACTCACCGGGCGTATCCGATACTCGCGATCCCAATTCCGCCCACCAGGATCAGGCTTAGCGCCCACACAATGTCGAGATTGAACCAGCTTTGTGAGATGAACTTGGGTCCGAGCCATCGATAGACGGCAATGGCGATAACACCGCCGCTGGCAATCATGGCGGCCGTATGGATCACGGAGACGGCGGCGGCGGTGATCAGATTGCCGGTCACGAGCGCGGCAGCCGCCTGGTGTCCAGCATCGAGGTCGCCTGCCTGGCACAGGCCCAGATAAATCGGCACCAGCATCAGCCCAGCGCCATGCGCTGTGGCGGCCGCGAAGGACCACAAAGCCAGTTGCGCCGGCGGGATCCGGGCAAGAACACGCGGGTGACGCCTGTTGACCAGGAGATAGATCCCGGCTGCGATCACGATCAACCCCGCAGCGAGGCGGATCTGCCGTTGCCAGACCATCAGCGTCAGCATCGCGCCGAAGGGCAAAAGGACAGCGATCATCGCCACAAAGTGTCCCATCGCCAAAAGGCCAAGCGCCCGGAACAAGTCGCCGGCACGTCTGGCAAACAGCCCGGCCGACACGGCCAACGGCCAGCCCATGCCGGGACTGACGCCGTGATAGATGCCGCTGGCGATGACGGCCAGCCAGAGACCAGCCGTCGTCCACTCGCTCATGGCTTCATTGGCCTGACCAGTCGATTACACCGACGGATAGCAGAACGAATCCGTCGAGCAATCGCCGCCTTCCAGACGAATCTGGTGCGAGCGATACCCCTCAGGGAACTTGACATAAAAGTCCTTGTCCAGGGTGATCCCACCGTTCTCGCCGACATCGGCCTTGACCATGGCCGCCGGGATGCCATCGGGATAGAACTGGCCGTCCCAGGTCGAATAGAGCGAGTTGGTCCAGTAAACGCGTTTGCCATCGCGGCTGATCTCGACCATCTGCGGTCCGCCCCTGTAGTCGCCGCCGCCGGGATGCCCGGTCTTGCGCGTGATGCCGCCGATATGAACGGACCCCGCAAGCTTGGGCTTCATCGGATCGGTCACATCATATTGGCGCATCTCGCCGATGCCCCAGCAGGATACGTAGAGAAAGCGGTCATCGAGCGACAGGTCGATGTCGCTTACCAGCGGCGGGACCGCCTCGAAGCCTTGGAGAAGCGGGGGAAGGTCTTCTTTCGCGGCTGCCTCGGGCGGGATCGTCGCCGTCTTTTGGCAATGGAATTTGCCGCCCTCGCGCCACCATGTCCAGATCGATCCCTCGAGGTTTGTCGTGTCGACGACCACTCCAACGAAACCGTATTCCTTTACCGGGTCGTGGGCGGGGCGGACTTCCAGGGCCATCTGGTGATTGGCTCCCAGATCAATGGTCTGCACGTTCCTGCGTTCACGCAAATTCCAGAAATGCACCCGGTGTCCGTATTTGTTCGACAGCAGGTCTTCCGGAACGATGCCCCTCTCGAACTGGGGCGGAAGGGCCCACTCGCTCGACACCATGTAGTCGCGTGGCAGGTTCCACCAGAAATCGTACTGCTTGTCCTGTGGCCCGCGATCGATCTCGTAGCGCCCGATGACATCGAACGTCTGGCAATCCATGACAAAGATGCCGGGAGGTCCGTCGGTGCCGTCGGGGCCACCGCCCCCGAGCGTCGAGACGTAGATACCTTCCGGGCCGCAGTGGATCGTATGCGGCCTGGAATAACCCGTCTTGGCAAACACTTCTTCCGGCTCGATGATCTTATGGATCTTGGCCTTGGTCGGTCCGCCCTTGGTGTCTACGACGTAGATGCGCGAAGATCGCATACCGGGAATGATCAGAAAGCGGCGCTCGAGAAACGGGTGAGCGTTCAGCGGCGAAAGGGCCGAAGAGCAGGCGTTCCAGCCGAAATGGTGAAACTCGTCGCCCTTGTTCGGCATGATCACGCTATGGACGACCTTGCCGTAGTCCTTCGACTTCGGGTTTACGTCGACTATGGCTAGTCCATCAGGCTGAGAGAAGTCGGCACTCAACATCAAGGTGTAGGCAAAGCTTTCGACCGGCGCCTGCATTGCGAGCTTTGCAGTCGCGTGAAAGGTCGGATCTGGCCGTAGAGTCATGTCTTCCTCCCTGGCGGATTAAGCGACCCGTCCGACAATCAGGGGCAGACCTGTGATGCGCTTGGATGCCCGCCGAAATCGTCGGGGAGCTTTGTTTTTCGCACGCTGTTTTCGTGCGGCTTTTTGAAGACTCTCACGGATTTTGAAGGACTGCAATCTCGTTCCAGCGCGTGGCCTCGGTGAGCGACAAGCGCGTTGCACCCGCGGTGGAGCGCGACATCGTGACGAGCATGCCCGGCGCACGTGATCTCCCCCGTTGCTGGGGTTCAGGAGCGGTCCGCGTAGCGTACGGGAAGCCAATTGCTTGGCTTTCCGAGCGACGAAAGCCGGCAGGCCAGAGGGGTGCTGTCCCGCCGGCGTGTCAATCCAGAGAGCCGCGACTTGCGACAATTGAAGCCACTAGCGGAAGCGCCGGCGATCCTTCACACCCCCTCTGCCCTGCCGGGCATCTCCCCCGCAAGGGGGGAGATCGGCAGCGTCGGCGATGGCGCTCTACCCCACCACAACCACAAAATGCTTGGTCACCGGCTCGAGGATCTTCCAGGTGCCCTTGAAATCCGCCTCGACCACGAAGGCGTCGCCGGGGCCGACCTCGACCGGCTCGCCGCCATCCGGCGTGATGACGATGCGGCCGGCGATCATGTGCACGAATTCATAGTCGGTGTAGGTGGCGTGGTAAGTGCCGGGCGTGGCGCGCCAGGTGCCGGACATCACCTTGCCGTCCTCGGTGGTGTGCTGGACGGCGGTCTGCATGGTCGGCCTGCCCTCGACAACGACCCAGCCCGGCAGGTCACCGGCCTCGGCATGCTCGACGGCGCCGAATTTGAGAATGGTGGGCTTGGTCATGGAGGGCTCCTGTCATGGCCGGGATTGGCTGGGCGGTTGAATAGTGGATTACGCTCGCCTTTGCGCGCGATGCTGCGACATGGCGCGACGGGATGGCGATTACCCAATCTCCTCCCTTGTGGGGGAGATGGCCGGCAGGCCAGAGGGGGTCTTCTGACCTTCTCGCAGCGCAGTGTACGGTGCGCGAGCCCAGACGATAAGTCGCGATCCGTCGCGCCCCCCTCTGCCCTGCCGGGCATCTCCCCCACAAGGGACCCACAAGGGGAGATCGGCAGCTCCAGCGCCGTGCCCCGCTGCGCCCAGGGTGCCGCCCCACAATTTTCTCTGGAACACCGCCGGTCCCGAAACCGTTTACCCCTCGAAGGGGCATAATCGAACCTCAGGAGGCAGCGATGAAAAAGCTTCTGCTTGCTTCGATGATCGCCATCGCCTCGGCGTTTGCGATCGCGCCGGCCAGCGCCGGCAGCGTTCAGTTCGGTATCGGCATCGGCCCTAGCTATGATGACGATTACTATGGTGACTATTATGGCGGGTATTACCCTCACCGCTATTACCGGCACGTTTATGATGACGACTACTACGGTCCGAGCGACCGTTATGTTGTGCGCTATCATCACCGGTATTATCGCGATAATTGCCGCGTCGAGCTCGTGAGACACTGGCGCCATCACCACCGCGTGGTGGAAGAAGTGCGCGTTTGCGAGTAACCGGCGACTGGCCGATATCCCCCTCTTGAGGGGAGATTATACGCTTCGCCGCCCGCCCATCTTTGGCGATGGGCGGGCGAATAATAGCGATTGCGGGAACATAGGCTGCCTCCGGCGCGTTTATGGGGTGATCAGCCTCAGGAGGAGGTAGCCATGAAAAAGCTCCTGCTCGCCTCCGTCATAGCCATTGCGTCGGCGGCCACCATGATTGGCCCGGCCAATGCCGGCCGCCTCGAGTTCGGGATCGGCATCGGCGATAGCTATTACGATGACTACTACAATGACTACGGGCCATACTACGGCGACTATTACAGCGATCGCTACATGTACCACCCGTATTACGGCGAATATTATAGCTACAGGCCTCACTACCACTACCGGCAGCACTACTACTATCAACACTACAGGCGCTGCTATGTCGAATATGTGAGGCACTGGCGTCACCACCACCGGGTCTACGAGGCAATCCGCATCTGCAGGTACTGAGCAGGCGACCGCGATTACCTAATCTCCCCCAAGTGGAGGGAGATCGGCAGCTTCACCCTCCCGGCAGGCGGTTGATTTTCGCGCGAGCGCGGCGGCGCCGGAAGCCATTCGGCGGGCCAAGCGTTATCCATGGTGAACCTTCAGGAGGAGGTTGCCATGAGAAAGCTTCTACTTGCCTCGGTGATCGCCATCGCCTCGGCGGCGGCCTTGGCCATGCCGGCGGATGCGCGGGTGTTCTTCGGCACCGGCGGCTATTTCGGTTTCGGCCCCTTCGGCGACTTTTACGACAGCTACGGCCCCTATCCGTCCTACGGCCCGTATTGGGGCGGCCCCTACTACGACTATGGCCCCCGCTCCTACGGTGAGTATGGCGGCGGCTATGTGCTCCGCTACCCGGATAGCTATCACGCGTACCATAAATACCGCCACTGCCGGATCGAAATGGTGAGGCACCGGAGCCATCACCACTGGGTCAGGCGGGAAGTACGCGTCTGCGGCTACTGAACCGGGCCGCCATGCGGGCTGCATTGACGGTTGGCAAAACGGGCGCGGCCGCTTCAATCCCGCCGATTTTCGCGCAAGCGCCAGGCGTCCGGGCAGCTTTTCGGCATGTCAAGCGTTGTCATGGTGAACCTTCAGGAGGAGGTTACCATGAGAAAGCTTTTACTTGCCTCGGTGATCGCCACCGCCACGGCGGCGGCTGCGATTGCGCCGGCGGATGCGCGCGTGTTCTTCGGCCTCGGCTTCGGCCCTTTTGGCGGCTATGAGCCCTATCCGTACTACGGCCCTTATTATGGCGGCTACCGCGACTACTACGACGACTATTACCCAGGCTATGTCGTCCGCTACCCGCACTACTACCGGTACCACAGGTACTACTACAGGTACCATTATTATAGGCACCACCATAGGCACCACTACTACCTGTATTACCACCACAGGCACCACCATTACAGGCACCACCACCGGTACCATCACATGTACTACAGGTACTAGGTAGCACCGGCGCCGGCGCTGGCGATTAGCTGATCTCCCCCTTGTGGGGTAGATCAGGCCCCCCCGCCTTGCAAACCCCGGCCAAAATGCCATCTAAGTCGCCGGCATCCACGGAGAACACCAGGTGACGCAGCGAAGCGGCAGCGCCGACCTGCCGCTGCATGGCGGGCGGGTCCCGAAATGGCTGGGCGAGCGCATGACGCGCCTGGGTGCTGTGCTGTGCGAAGCCATCATCCACCATTACGGCCGCGACGAGCTGCTCAGGCGTCTCGCGCATCCCTTCTGGTTCCAGTCCTTCGGCGCCGTGATGGGCATGGACTGGCATTCCTCCGGCATCACCACTTCCGTCATCGGCGCGCTGAAACGCGGCTTGAACCCGCTCTCCGGCGAGCTCGGCATCCATGTCTGCGGCGGGCGCGGCGCCCATTCGCGCAAGACGCCGGGCGAGCTCACCGCCATCGGCGACCGCGTTGGCCTGAACGGCGATGCCCTCGCTACCGCCAGCCGCCTCGTCGCCAAGGTGGACAGCGCCGCCGTGCAGGACGGCTACGACCTCTATCTGCACGGCTTCATCGTCACCGATGACGGGCGCTGGGTGGTGGTGCAGCAGGGCATGAACGGCGACGCCCGCCAGGCGCGCCGCTACCACTGGCTGTCGGAGGGGCTGACGAGTTTCGTCGACCAGCCGCATGCGGCGATCGAGGGCGAGACCCAGGGCGAGATCGTCAACCTAACCGACCATCGCGCGGAGAAAGCGCGTGGGAGCCAGATCGCGCTTTTGAAGACTATGAGCCCGGAAAAGATCCTGACCGAGCTCGCCGTGCTGGAGCCGCAACCTCAGCCCGAGCCGGCCGCGCAGCCGCTGTTGCCCAACCTCGTCATGCCCGCGCATCACGACGTGCGCGAGAGTGACATCGTGATGCGCCGCTTGCACGGCAACATTTCCGCCGCGATCGAAAGCGGCCCGAAGGATTTCCCCGAGTTGCTTTTGGTGCCGGGCGTCGGCCCGCGCACGGTGCGGGCGCTCGCCATGGTCTCGGAAGTGGTGCACGGCGCGCCCTACCGCTTCTCCGACCCTGCGCGCTTCTCGCTCGCCCACGGCGGCAAGGACCGCCACCCCTTCCCCGTGCCGCTGAAAGTCTATGACGAGACGATCGCGGTGCTGAAATCGGCGGTGAGCAAGGCGAAGCTCGGGCGGGACGAGGAGTTGCAGGCGCTCAAGCGGCTGGACGGGGAGTCACGCCGGATGGAGAGGTACGTGACGGGGCAGAGCCTGAAGGAGATCGTGGCCGGCGAGATGGACCAGTCGCATCTGCTGGGCGGGCGGAGTGTGTTTGGGTGGGAGAAGGCGCCGGGGAAAGACGACACCGAAGAACCGGAGGCCGCGACCAAAGGCGCCTAGCGCAGCTCACCTATCAGCCGTCAGGACCGAGTGAAATGCGGCGTGCCAGTCGCCTGCGCGGATCACGGAAATTGCTTGACTTTCTGGTTGAACAATACTGTCGGAAACAGCCTCTTCCAGCATACATTCGTGATAGGCTTTTGAGGGGCGAAGCACTCTCACTTGTGACTGGACTCACAGCTATCATCAATGTGAACCAGAAAAACAACTTGACGGGCAAGAACTATGCGCCCCTAATAAAGCCCAGACTAAACAATAGCGTACAAAGTCCGAATAGGAAGGCGGGAAGGCGAGTTCTGACGACACAAACCTGATGTAGCGGCTGCGGTTTGCGGATTTCTGCCTGCTGCTACAACACGTGACGTGTCGTGAGGCTTTCGGGGGCGACGTGCAATGGCCTTGGATGTCTGGAACGATCCGGGCGTCACGGAATTGCTTGGCGAGATCGAGGTGCTCGCTGAGCAGGAGCATGTCGACCAGTTCTTTTGGCTAAAAGCTGCCGCGATCGAAGACGGGGCAGCGGGCACCGCCTCTCGCAAGCTTAAGCTTTTCAATGCTGCCAAGCCATCTCGGGGCGAGACGTCACCGAGCAATCGCGAACCTCCCACCGACAAGAAGAAGACTTACAGGGTTGCCAACATCGTCCTCCAGGGCGGTGGCGTGCTGGGGATTGCCCATGCCGGATTCGTCACTGGCTTGGAAACAGCCGGAGTCCGTTTCGCAGGCATTGCCGGCGCTTCCGCGGGCGCCATCATGGCGATGGGCATGGCGGCGGTGCGTGGCGACGATCTGCTCAACGAAACCCACAAGAAGGTGGTCGAGATCGTCAGCGCCATGCCGATGAGCACCTTCATCGACGGGCCGTACCGGACGCGCCGGCTGATCAAGCAGTTCCTGCTCAACAGGCTATCCTACCTACCTTCGGCGTGGCTGGCTTGGTTGGGCGCGATCCGTCAGATTCTGCGCACACGCGGACTCAACCCGGGCGACGCCTTCGAGGACTGGGTTCGTGGCGTTTTGGCCGAGCACGACCTGCGAACCGTCGATGAGCTGTTTGCCCGACTGAATTCGATATCGTGTCAGCTGAATGCAGCCATAGGAGCTGCCAGGCAGCAGAGAGAACCGCCACTGTCGTCCCTGGTGCCTGTCGAGGACGCGGGGCGACAATTGCTCAAGGTCATGGCGGCCTGCACGCCGATCGGCGTGAAATTCCAGTTCCCCGACGACGTCATATACCTGTCGGCCGAGACCGGCACAAACTCGCCGGCGACACTCGTGCGAGCCTCGATGTCGATCCCGTTCTTTTTCGAGCCCGTCGTCTTCAGCGTCAACAAGGAGAACTGGGAACCGTTCATCGTCGCCAAATTTGGAGATCTCGCCGAGGAAAACACGTTGCACGAACTCTGCGCCATCGATGAGGTAGCGTTTCTCGATGGCGGCATGTTTTCGAACCTTCCGGTCGATGCGTTCGGCGCGATCCTTCCGGATGTACCAACGATTGCCGTACCGCTGATGAGCGCCTCACCCGCTAAGCCCTATCGCCGGCGCGCCCGCCTGAGCAGTCTCGCACATGACATTGGAACGGTTGCCTACATGGTTCGCGACCAGCGCGACCGTGATGCCATCGCGCTCCTTGAACGAAGCAAGCAGACATTCGAAAGGCGGCGGGATCAGGCCGGCGATTCCATGCCGCCGACGTTTCCGTTTCGGCTCGCGGCAATCGACGTCAAAGACGCCAACTGGCTTAACTTCGTCATGGACCAGAAGGACCAAACGGACCTGTTTGTGATGGGCCTCGAACGAGCCCGGAACTTCCTGAGAGATGATCTCTATACCGGCGGAGGACGGCAATGAACGGGAAGACCACTACGGATACCGAGCTTAAGGCGCGCCTGGATAGCCTACGTCGTGAGGTAAATGAGCTAGTCGGGGCAGGCGAAGATCGAGATACGAAGATAGGGAAAGGCCGTCAATCAGCCCCTCCCCAGCGTGGCGACGAGCAACCAGTTGCCGACCTTGGTCGCAGGGCGCCGAAGGTCGAAATCTCCGAACCGGCCGCAACCGCTTCGGGTAAAAAGAAGATATTTGAGGATTTGGTCAACGAGTTCTTTCATCTCGTCTACGTGCTGGCCGCTCGCCAGGAAAATCCAGCGATATTCTACGACAATCAATCGAATTCGTTAGCGTCGCCAAAGATGTCTGGCGGCTACGATGTCGGGGAAGAGCAACGCGCTCTCAAAGCCATCAACCAAGTCGGGATCTCCAGTGGCGATACCGTAAAGGAAATAAACCGCCTTCTCGACCACACCAGCGCCAAACGCATTGCCGAGGAGATGGACATCGTTACCTATCACTCGAACGCGGCGCGCCTGTTCATTCGGATCAAGACCGAGTTCACCGACACATTAAAGCGGTTCGACGGGGACCAGAAGTTCGCCAAGGATATGTTGGCCTTGACCGAGATGTTCGATTTGATGTCGAAGCCCCCGCGTCCCGACGATTCGGGTCCAGCAGTACCAGCCGAAGCACTGTTGCCAGCACCCGTCGGCGCGACGTACCCAGGGTCGAGCGATAAGGGAACACCGCCCCCATCGCAAGGCGGCGCTGTCGATCTGATTGTCGACGCCAGACGTTTTCTCGCTCGTTACGATGAATTCCTGAATTACGCCAAGCGCTATGCAACGAGGGTTGGACGTGAATTCTACACGGAGGCTTCCATCGACGCCTACAAAGAAGCCACACGTCCGCACGCGCTACGTATCGAGAAACAGGGCCTGTTCGCCAGCTTCTGGACAATCGCCATGGGCGTTGCAGCCGGTCTTGCCGTCGCCGCAGTTCTAATCTTCTACGACAACAATGCAGTTCTGAAGAATTGGACGATCGCGGTGGCGGCCCTGGCTGCCGCAATAGCGTATTTCATGTCTGTGAAATTCGGACAAACGGCGCGCGACCGCATCATGAGCGAACTGCGTGGCACGCTTTACGACAGCTTGCTGGAGAAGACGTCTGAGCAACCACGGGCTTCGCCCCCCGTGCCGGTCGTCCAGGGGATTGCGGCACGGATCCGGAATTGGAACTTCGTCGAATGGTTACTCGGAACAATCCGAAGAACCTTCCTGCTTTCAAAAGATTATCTGATGATAGGAGGTGTTCTGGAAAACTATTTCAAATTCGAAAGGATTGAGTGGAAACTATTTGAGAACAAAATTGATGAATTCACAAATAGCCAAACATCACTTGCGAAAAACTTCACTGAGATAAACAAAATTAGATTTCCAATGATGGAAAGCAGAACATTTTTGAAGAACTGCGCCTTGCTATTTGTAATAATTTTTATTCCAACAACCCTTTCTTATTTTTCAAATACACTGGGTCGAGACAGGAGCTTTGCTTTCATTTCACAAACCGACGACCTTGGCTCATGCGTGATCGGGCAAGGCCGCCTTCTGCTGGCAATCGGTGGAAGTTACTTCATCGAAACCGATGATAGCACCCCCGTCACCGAGATCGCCAAGTCGCGGGTGTTGCGTATCGAGCCTATCGATCAATTGCCGCAAGACGATGCAAACAAACTGGACCGCTGCGACAAATCTCGGCCGGTGGTTGCGGACCAGACGGCTGCCCTGGTGGGCGCCGCCAACACACTGGCCGGCAACGTCAAGGATGGGCTCGGCGCTGTTGCCGGCAAGCTTGGGACAAACAGCGACACCGGCAGCAACGTCTCGCAGGATGGCCTGGCAGCCGCGACGAACACTCTGGCCGAGAACGTCAAGAACGGGCTCGACGCGGTCGCTGGCAAGCTTGGCTCAGACACAGAGCAGGTCGTTCCGGTGTCCACGCTCGCCGGCGCCGCCCAAATCC
Organism: Mesorhizobium sp. LEGMi-168a; assembly: GCF_058312955.1. Classification (NCBI taxonomy): domain Bacteria; kingdom Pseudomonadati; phylum Pseudomonadota; class Alphaproteobacteria; order Hyphomicrobiales; family Phyllobacteriaceae; genus Mesorhizobium; species Mesorhizobium sp. LEGMi-168a. The sequence continues at coordinate 146,569 of NZ_JBZEGV010000008.1, read as the reverse complement.
TGACGGACACTGTCAAGACCGGGCTGCAGGACGTGGCGAAAGCCGCTGGGTCGTCGGGCACACCCGGCTCTGGGCCGGCGACCCCGATCGTCGTGCCTATTATCATTCAGGCGCCGCCGACACCGGTCGCACCGGCCACAGGAACATCCGGCCCAAGTATCATCACCTACTTCGTCACCGCCGACGGCAAGGTCCATGATTTTAGCGGCGGCGTCATGGTGCTTCCGATCTTTCAAGATCCGGTAACCGCCGGCAAGGACGGCCGCTGGGGACCGTATGGCATCGACACGGTGGAGAAGGCGTTTTATTTCGGCCTCACAAGCCTGGACAATTCAGGCTCGCCTGACAACGCGAACAAGCGGAAATTGCTGCATGAGTATGCCGCGGGCTACATCGACTGCATGAAGCGGACAAAGGCTGCCTTTGATAAGGCAGGGAATTCGGCAGGAACTCCCAGGCTGACGCTACGAGTCGAAGGCTATGCCAGTGAAAAATGGGAGGGCACCCTCAAGGAAGATCTCAAGCCGAATTTGAACCTCTATCTCGCCGAAGGCCGGCGCATCGCCGCCATCAAGGCGCTCGGCATCGACGATCCTCTGATCGACATCGTAAGCAAGCCTGACCCGGCCGTGCTCACCATCAACAATTGGAGACAGGTACGCTCCGACGAGGTGCATAAGAGCTTCTTGTTCAATGACTACAAGATGATGACTGACGGCTTGGCAAGCCGGCTGCCGCGGCTGGGTGAAGACAAGACAGCGCAGATCGAAGCGCTTGCGCATGCTGTAGCGATCACCGCCGACGGCGAGGTGCCCGAACTTTGCAGACCCCTGGCCAAATCGGGTTGAGGCCCCCCAGCGATTGCAATCGGTGTCTGACCAAAGCGGAGCGCCAGCCCTCAGGACCACGCAGGCGCTCCGCAAATGGCGCGGCCGTCCGCGATGGAGTCCTGTCTTGACAGGCCGTCGATCTACATCGAATTCCCTCAGCCCGCCCGCCTCCCCATCATCATCCCATAATGCACCGCCAGCAGATCCAGCCCCACCTTCAGCAGCTTCACCACCACGTCCCGCCCCTCGCCCGTGCGTTCGGCGAGCGCCTTCACCGACTGGCCTTCGAGGCAGATTTTGCGCACCACTTCCGCCACCTCCCAGTGGGCAAGTGCTGCGGCGGCGTGGGTATGCGCCCGGCCGGCTGACAGCACACGGTCGGGGATGCCGCCGCCTACCCGGCGGCTGTCGACGCGCTCGCTCCAGGATTGCGGCTGCAGGCCCTGACGCTCCGCGCGCTCGAAATCGTCGCGAAAGCGCTGGCCGGCCTCGCGCTGCTGGCGGCTGAGCGAGGTGATGCCCACCAGCGGATCGACATTGCGCAGGCGCACGATGCCGCCGGTCGAGGTGTAGCCGCCGTTCGAGACTTCGTAGACGCGGCTCGCCTCGGCCGTGCCGGGGGTGAGGCGCTGGCGACCGAAGGCGTCGGCCTTCAGCGCGAAGTCATGGCCGATCTCGCGGCGGATGCGCACCTGCTCGGCCTCGCCTTTGGGGAGTTTCGGCGGCTGGGGTTTTTTGGAGGATTTGCGGGGCATGGGGGATCCTTGGGTTGTGGGTGGGTGGGGCTAACGGGAGAGACTGCATTCCTTCGCGCTCCCCCTCTGCCCTGCCGGGCATCTCCCCCACCTGAGGGGAGATCAATCTCTTCGCGGGTTTCGCCAATCGCAAACGTTGCAGGAAAGGCGCGGCGGAGAAGCGGGGGGGCGGCCGCGCGGGGGGGGGGGTGGGGGGGCTGCGCGGCGGGGGCAGGAACGGCGCCGCGGAGACGATCCCGAGCTCCCTCTCGTGGGGGGCGATCGGCAGCTTCAGCGCCTTGCCAATCACATCCCCCTCCCGCGATGCCCGTGAAACCTGGCATGATGATGCGCACAGTAGGAGCGCGCCCCCGTGGTCCGCAGGCCGCAGCACAGCATGTCCGGTCCCGGCCGCGCGCCGGGCGGGTCGTCATCAGCATCCTCGCGCAGCGCGAGGTCGATCGGCGCGCGGCAGCGGCCGAACAGGCAATCGAGGAAGCGCATCGCCGCGACATGCGGCTGGCGGCCGGGCGCTACAGGGGGTGGCGGCGCCGGGAGCTTGTAGAGCTGAGCTTCGGATTTTTCTCGCTCGCCGGGGGCGAGCCAGGCTGGCGGCAGCGTGCGCGCGGGTTTTCGCGGCCTGGGTTTTTGGGGTTTGGTGCGGGTGACAACTGCATCCGCTTTCGCTGAAACCTCATAGACGGAGAGGTCGGCGGGACAGCGCCCCCCTCTGGCCTGCCGGCCATCTCCCCCACAAGGGGGGAGATTGGCAGTTTCGGCGCCGGCGCCTTCCACCAACTCGGCATAGCGTGAAAGCACCGCGGGCTCGGACAGCGTCACCCCTCCTGCGGCCGCCCTGCCCCGCCTGCCGGCCCTGCCTTGCGCCTGCAGCCGGGCGTGCTTCCTCGGACGGCCGCCGGCACGGCCGCCTTTCGGGTTGGCGAAGCCGATGGCGCGGAGGCCGGCATTGCGGTGGACGATGCCGATGATGGCGTTGCGCGAGACCGGGCGGCCGCGCAGCGCGCTGAAGCGGCCGGCGATGCGCGAGGCCGAAAGCCCCTCCTTCAGCCAGGCGGCGATCTCGTCGATTTCCTTTTCGGTGTAGGCGGCTGCCATGTGTCATTCCATCGATTGCAAAGGGCTTGGACTTGCGAAGAGTTGGGCTCTGGCCAAGCGCCAGGGTTCGGCCGCGAGGCCGCATCTCAGGTCAGGGAAAGGGGTTGGGGTTCAGGCGGCGCCTGGAGCGCTTCGCCGTTTTGCGGAAACGGCGAAGCGCTCCATCTCGTTGTTTTGACGCAATTCCGGACGGAAAACAGCTTCGCACTTTTCCTGGAATTGCATCTCGTCGTTTTGACGCAATTCCGGACGGAAAACAGCTTCGCACTTTTCCTGGAATTGCATCTCGTCATTTTGACGCAATTCCGGACGGAAAACCGCTTCGCACTTTTCCTGGAATTGCATCTCGTCATTTTGACGCAATTCCGGACGGAAAACCGCTTCGCACTTTTCCTGGAATTGCTCTGGCGCCGCACCAAGCAGTCGAAGAAGTGCCGCCTCGGCGGCAGCGCGCGTCAGCCCCGACACCGCCCGGCCCGACGCGCGGTCGAGCAGGATGACGGTGCCGTCCTCGGTGCGGATGCAGGAGGTGCCCGAATTGGCGGCCGGAGCCGGGGGAGGAGCGGCTCCGGCCGTTCCGGTGAACCGGGGTGCGGGCGGTCCAGCCGGATCCGGGGCAAACGCCCCGGAGTGCGTCCGGACCGGGGAGGAGGACGGTCCGGACGATTGGAATTCGAAAGGCGCGTTCATGCCGCCTCCCCCAGCGAGGCGCTGTGGCCGGCCAGCCATTCGTAGCTGATGCCGGCAATGCCCAGCCTGCGGCTCGCGGCCACCACATGCGGCCAATGCTGTGGCGCGATGCGGCCGCGACGGCGCATCTGGCGCGCGGCCTCGTAGCTGCAGCCGACATCGGCGGCGAAGGCGCCGATGCTCTGCCAGCGCTCGATAAGCCCCGAGATATTCATGAGCGGCCCCGAGATGCTCGTGGGCCGCGCCGGAATCACGGACAATGCGGAAATGCTTGCGGGATGCTCATTCATGCGCTAAGCGTACGTTATGTACGAAAAGCGTGCAAGCGAAATCGTACACTTTGGACGATAATTTTCAGGCATTTTGTACGATGATGGATTCTCGGCACAGATTGCAGCAGGCGCGCGCCCAGGCGGGCTATGCCTCGCCCAGCGATGCGGCGCGGGCGCTGCGCGACATCAACAAGAACACCCTCATCAGCCACGAAAACGGCAACCGGCCGCTGTCGCGCAAGGCGGCGGAGAAATACGGCCGGCTGTTCAACGTCGACCCCGGCTGGCTGCTGTTCAATGCTGACGGCGCCGAGGCGGCGCCGGTGCACCTTGCCCCCTTGCCCGTCACCGTCGACGTGCCGATCGTGTCCTGGATCAGCGCCGGTGAGCTCGGCAGCCAGGACAGCGTCGTCAACCTTTCCGACTATCCGACGATCCCGACCGCCGACCTCGAGGAAGGCGAGTGGATTGCGCTGCGCGTCGACGGGCCGTCGATGAACAAGATCTCGCCGCCGGATTCGATCATCTTCGTCAATCTGCGCGACAAGCGGCTGGTGACCAATGGCTGCTACGTGATCGCCGACGAGACCGGACGCGCCACCTACAAGCGCTACCGCCCGAATGACACCCCGCCCTTCCAACCGGCGTCCTATCTCGACATTCCGCCACCGGAGCTCGAGGGCGCGATCACGATCATCGGGCGGGTGAAAAGGTCGATGATCGATATGTGAGGGTTAGAGCTGGGGGAGCGCTTTGCCTTCGGCTTTCAGCTGCGCGAAATACTGGTCCATTGCCTCAGGCGCCAACGCAAACAAGTTCTTGAGGTAGGGGTTGCCTCGCAGCCCGATGCCCAACGGGCTTTTGCCGTTCTGGGCGATCTCAAGCTCATCGAAGCCGCCTTTGCCTCGGCCATACCGATAGTGAAACTCCACAAACTTGCGGTCCAAAATTTCCCGATAGGGCGTAAGGATGTGGCAGCCCGTTTCAACGATCGACGTCTCGGTTGCAAACAACCGCGTTCTTGAAGGGAACAGCAATGCGATGAGGGAGGCCCAAAGAACGCCTGCCGCAACAAAGATAACCAGCGTCCTGCTTATCGTCTTGGGCTTTGGATCGAAAAGAAAAGTAGGGTTCCCGGGGCGCCAGCCGTAAGGCGAACGGGGGTTCCCAACAGCTTTCCTTAGAGCACTTATTTCCCACATGGAAAGGACTATTGTGACGAACATTCCCAAAAAGAAAACGGCCGTCAGATAGGAAATCCAGAGTCGCGCGCCACATGAGTATGAGGCGAGAACCCCATCACTGAGCGTCATTTCCATTTCAGAGATTTGCCCCCAACCACCCCGAACAATATTTGGATGATGGAGGGATAGATCAAGGTCCTGGAATTGGGCGTCCGCTTGGCTAGGCCGGACGCACACCGCAATTTCTGCTTGCATTCCAGAACAAAAACAGAACTATATAGGCGACCGCAGCCGCAATCCGCGGCAACTCCGGGGGGAGGATCCATCATGTCACGCCGCACCGGCGCGTTCGCGCGCGCATTCGTCGCTTGGCTTTCGCGCGGGCCGCTGCTGGCGCTGGCGGGGATGGCGATGCTTGGCGGGCTGGCCAGTCCGACGCTCGCCGCCGTCAGGGACTATGCCCTTTGCTTCGGTGACGACAAAGGCCCGAGTGACGACCAAGGCTTGGGCGGCCTCAGTGGCCCGACCTACAAAAAGGAAGCCGGCGTCGACAAAGGCGCTGCCGAGCAGCGCATCGCTGCCTGCACAGTGATTGCCGAGGACGATACGGAGGCGTCGCGCCTGCGCGTCTCGGCCTATTTCTACCGGGGCGTCGCTCGGGACGACCTGGAGGACTTGGACGGTGCGATCGCCGATTATAACCAGGCGATCGCACTCGACCCCAAGCGGGCTTCTGTATATTTCAACCGTGGCTCCGACTGGTACAACAAGGGTGACGACGAGCGCGCGATCACAGATTTCAACATCGCCATCAGCCTGGAGCCGTCAGCCGGCGACGCCTATGCCAGCCGCGGCTGGGCGTTTTTACGCAGAGGCAAGGTCGATGCGGCCATCCTCGATTTCCAGCAGGCGATCGAGGCCGAGCCGCGAGGCAACAGGGGTCATACCGGCCTCGGCGCGGCCTGGGCCAAGAAAGGCGAGCGGGAAAAAGCGATCGCCGAATATGGCGAGGCAATCCGCCTGGACCCGACCGACCTGATTGCCTTGGCCAATCGCGGCATAGCCCGCGCCGCCAATGGCGAGTTCGACAGCGCCATTTCCGACTACGACGCCGCGATAGGGGCCGATCCGCAAAGCGCCGATGCCTATGTCAATCGCAGCGCCGCCTGGATCGGCAAGAACGACTGGGCGCGCGCGATCGCCGACGCCAACAAGGCGATCGCGCTCGATGCGGGGATCGCCGACGGTTACTACTCCCGGGGCGTCGCCTGGGCGAACAAAGGCAACATCGATCGCGCCCTCGCCGATTTCGACAAAGCCATTGAACTCGATGCGGCCGAACCCAGGGCCTGGTTCGCCCGTTCGCTCACGCGGGCGCGCAAGGGCGACACGGCCGGCGCGGCCACCGATTGCCGAAAAGCCATCGCGCTCGACCCGAAGAAGGCAGGCGGCTGCGAAGCGGGAGACGCCAGCGCCGAAGCGCCGACCGCGACCCAGGCCGCCGAGCTCGGCCAGTTCCCTTCAAACGCGATGCTGCGGGCAACCGCCAACGAAGTTCGTTCAAAACTTGTTGCCCGATACATCAAACAAGGGCTGGAGCAGCAGATACAGGGCGATGTTGCAGGCGCGATCAATTCCTTCAGCATGGCTATCGGACTTGACCCTGATAACGCCGACGCAATTTACGACAGGGCGGTGGCAGCGGCCTCGAACGGGGATGACACCCTCGCCGCCACCGACTGCCGGCGCGCCGTCGAGCTCGCTCCGCAACGCGCCGACGCGTGCGCCGCGCTACTGCCCGGCCAGCAAGACGTTCCGGCTGCCGAGGCGCAGAATCAGGCCGTCGCAAAGCTATTGATCGAACGCGCCGGGACGCGCCTTGCAAAATATGGCGTGGACGGCGCGCTGCTCGATTTCGACAAGGCCATCAGCCTCGATCCCGACAATGCCGACGCCTATCTCGGCCGCAGCCGCGCCAGGATGCTCAAGGGCGATCAGGCCGGCGCGGCAGCGGATTGCCGGCGCGCCGTCGAACTCGACCTGAAGCGCGCGGGAAGCTGCGGCGAGCAGGTCGCGGGCGATGAGGGTAGCGCTGCGCCGGCGCATGACTTGCAGCAGCCGAAGCCGATGGCCGCCGCTCCAAAGTCGCAAACCGTTCTTCCGAACTTGACGGCCACCGACGACACGCTGGCTGCAAAGGTGCTGGAGACAAAAGACCCGCGCGCCCTGCAAGCTATCCTCGGCGGCGATGCCTGGCTGGACATGGGCAAATACGACGAGGCAACCGGCGCCTATGACCAGGTGATCGCGCTCGACCCCAACAACCGCTTCGGCTATTTCGGCCGCGGCCAGGCCAGGGCCGCCAAACGCGACTACGGCCAAGCGATTACCGACTTCGACAGGGTCATCCAGCTCGCCCCCAATTTTGCCGCGGCGTATTTTCGCCGCGGGCTCGCCAAGGTGACGTCCGGCGACGTCGAGGGTGCTCTCCGCGACTGCGACCATGCGGCGGCCCTCGACCCGAAGGCGCACGGCGCCTTCTATTGCAAGGGCATGGCCTGGCATGCCAAGGGCGACGCGGGGCGCGCGATCGGCGCCTATTCGGTGGCGATTGGCATCGACGCAAAGGACGATGCCAGCTATTACGCGCGCGGCATAGCGCGGGCCGACCTGAAAGACTATGACGGGGCCATCGCCGACTTCGACCAGGCGATAAAGTTCGATCCGAACAATGGTGACTATCTCGTTGCCCGCAAGGCAGCGGCGGATATGGCGGACGCCGTGGAGGGCACCGAACCTGCTACCTCGCACGGCGACCCACACCAAGCCCACCCCAACAGCAAGCTGTCCACCGCTGAGATGGCAGTGCTCATTCAGGCGACCGACCCGCGCGTTTTGGCTGCGGTGCGCAACGGTGACAGCTTGTCGGAGGCGGGCCAATACGATCAGGCAATCGACACCTATGGCAAGGCGATCGCACTCGATCCCAGCAGTCCCCTCGCGTATTTCGGCCGTGGCAAGGTTTGGGACTCCAAGAAAGTCTATGATCGGGCGATTGCCGACTATGACAACGTCATCCGGTTCCTGCCGAATCTGGTCTCGGCCCGTATTCGCCGTGGCATGGCCAGGGCAACATCAGGCGACGCCGAAGGCGCTCTCGTCGATTGTGGCCTAGCCGCGGAGCTCGACCCGAAGGTCATGGATGCCCATTTCTGCATGGGCATGGCCTGGCACGCGAAGGGCGATGCCGGCCAAGCGATCACGGCCTATTCGGCGGCGATCGAAATCGATCCGAAAGATGCCCTCAACTATTATGGGCGTGGCATAGAGCGGGCCGACAGCAAAGACTATGAAGGCGCCGTTGCAGACTTCGACCAGGCGATCATACTGAATCCCGACAATCCAGACTACGCGACTGCCCGCAAGGCGGCGGTGGCCGCGTTGAAGAAGGGCGACGCAACGCCCGACGCCGTTGGCTCGGATCCGAAGAACGTCCAGGCCGTCATCGATCGTGGCGATGCCTTTTACAAAAAGGGGAAATATGATCGCGCCATCGCTGAATACAGCCGTGCGATCGCTCTCGATCCGAAGAGGGCGTCCGCCTATGTCGGGCGCGGCATATCGCTTGCCGACAAAGGCAAATACGACGCGGCGATCGACGACTACAGCAAGGTTATCGCGCTTTATCCGACCAATCACGACGCCTATTTCGGCCGCGCCGTCGCTTGGACCAAAAAGAAGGAGCCTGATCGCGCCATTGCCGATTTCAGTCGCGCGATCGAAATCGACGCCGGCTACGCGCCGACCTATTTCGGGCGTGGCAGCGCCTGGTTCGCAAAGGGCGATTTCGACAAGGCGATCGCAGACTACGATCAGGCGCTGAAGCTCGATCCGAAGATGCGCCTCGCCCGCAAGGGCCGCAAGCTGGCATTGGCAGCCAAGGCAAAGACGTCAGGCGAGATGACGGGCCAAGCGAAGACCTCGGCGGGCAGCATTCCACCGGCAGCCAAAGCGGCTTTCGAGAAGGGACAGGTGCTGGATAACAAAGATGACTATGACGGCGCTATCGCGCAGTATGGCAAAGCGATTGCCCTGTTTCCCGCATTCCGGGACGCATATGTGGCTCGCGCCTTCGTTTGGGAGACGAAGGGCGACTACGCTCGTGCCATCGCCGATTTCAGCCAGGCGATCATAATCAATCCCGAAATTGGTGAGACGTACAGCGATCGCGGTCGCAACCTCAATTATCAGGGAGACTATGACGGGGCGTTGGCGGATTACGACAAAGCCGTCCATCTCGATCCAAAAGACGCAACGGCCTATGCTGGCCGAGGCATGTTCCGCATGGGCCGTCGTGAAGATGCAGCAGCACTCAGCGATTTCGAGACGGTGCTCAGTTTGGATCGCAATAATGTTTTCGGTTATTTCGGCCGAGGCGCAATCCGCGCGGGCCAAGCAAACTATGACGGAGCCATCGCCGATCTCAATCAGGCGATAAGGATAAGGCCAGATTTCGCTGCCGCCTATCAAGCGCGAAGCCGGGCCTGGGAGGCCAAAGGCAACCACAAGCGCGCCGAAGCCGATCGCAAGAACGCGCTGAGCCTCGGGGCGAATTGAACAGGATCGGAAGGGCCGGCGGATGTCGCGTTGGAAGGGGTTTGGCGTGGCGGCGGTCGCCGCTTTGGCTTTCGTGGCGGTGAAGGTGCTGCCCTGGGCGCTCGGCTTTGCCGGCGGCAAGTATCTCTATCAGACTGTGGTTGGATCGCCCGCGCCCAAGGCATTGACCAGCGCCGACGTCAACGCCGAGCTTCAGAAGCAGGACGTCCAGATCTTCAAGGCGATCGCCGAGGAATTTCCGGACGACTACAATGAGTTCGTCCGCAAGATCACGGCCGTGGCCAGCTCGGGAAACGAGCAAATGGTGCGCAACACGAGCAGGGTGGCGGTCGCCGATCTGAGGCGCAAATATGCGTCCCTGCTGCCTTCGGCTCCGGACAGCAAGGCCTCGGAAGCTTTGAGCGCCCAGCTCACCATGCTCAATCACGTCATAGCGCGCGAAACCCCGGCCACCTGCAACAATTACCTGCGCAGCGGGCCGGACGCGATCAGCGCGCCCAATCACGACACCGTGGTGGATCTGGACAGGATCGGCGCAACGCTGTTCCACGCCTTCGGCGCCGCCAAAAGCAGTGGCCTGCCTGCGATCGTACCTGGCGACCAGGACTGGTCGCTGGTCGCCGAAGCCTTCACAAAGGCTGGAGGCACGCCGGCCGAGATGGATGCGATCGCGAGCGCGAACCAGGACTTCGAGGGCCTCTGCCCCGCTGTCGCGAAACTCTACACAGCCGCCCTATCGCTGGAGGGCGAGCCAGGACGGCATATCAAAACCGCCCTGCTCTACGCGGTCGCGAAGAACTAGGCGGCGGATCTCCCGGGGAAGAAGCGTTATAAGACTTTCACCAATTTCTTATAACACCCCTGCAATTCAATCTAGTAAGGTGCAATTATAAGAAAATTGAAAAATTCTTATAACGTCAACCTTAACGCTGGGAGCAGGCCATGAAGACCATCGATCTCGCCTACCGCACGCTCTATGCCGAACTGGTGCAGCGCAGCCTGGATGCTTCCTTCGAGACCGATTTCTCGACGGCAGGCAATTTCGTGCGCGTGCCGGTCAAGGGCCGGGATTACTGGTATTTCGAGGAGACCCGCCCGCAAAAGTCCAGACGTTATGTCGGCCCGGCCGAGGATCCCGAGATCGCCAAGCGGGTTGCGGCCTTCAAGGAGATCAAGGGCGATCTCAGGAGCCGCCGCAAGCTGGTTTCAACGCTGGTGCGCGACGCTGGCCTGACGGCGCCCGACCCGTTCACCGGCGACGTGGTCGAGGCACTGGAAAAAGCAGGGCTCTTCCAATTGCGCGCCGTGCTTGTCGGCACCGTCGCCTTCCAGACCTATGCCGGGCATCTCGGCGTGCGGTTGCCGGGCGCCGCGCTGCAGACGGGCGATGCCGACTTCGCCCAGTTCCATGCGCTTTCGGCCGAGATCGGCGACAGCCTGCCGCCGGTCATCGATGTGCTGAAGGCGGTCGATCCGACGTTTCGCGAGATCCCGCACCGGACAGATGCCGGGCGCACGACGCAATATGAAAACGCGTCGCACTACCGGATCGAGTTCCTCACGCCGAACCGCGGCAGCGACGACCATGCCGACCGTGCGAGCCCGATGCCTTCGCTCGGCGGCGCGTCCGCACAACCGTTGCGTTTCCTCGATTTCCTGATCCGCGATCCGGTCAGGACGGTGCTGCTGCATCGCTCCGGCGTGCCGGTGCTGGTGCCCTCGCCCGAGCGGTTCGCCGTTCACAAGCTGATCGTGGCGGCGCGCCGCGAGCGGAGTGCCGCCGCCAAGCGGGAGAAGGATCTCGCCCAGGCCAACCTGCTGGTCGAGGCACTGGAGGCCACGCGTCGGCAGGACGATCTCGCTTTCGCCTTCTCGGAAGCCTGGGAGCGCGGTGAGAGCTGGCGTGAGACGCTGCTGAAAGGCTTGAACCTGCTCGCGCCCGCCAAGAGCGAGATGGTGGAATTGGTTCTGAGCAAGGCACTCGACGAAGCTCACATCGACCTCGAAGGCTTTACGATGCGACTGAGGTGATCTCCCCTTTAGGGCAGAGTGTGTCGTTCAAATTGTACGAATCCAGCTTGACCGCATTTCGTACATAAAGTACGATAATTCCCTTCTTTGAGGGGGATTTGCTTGAATACCGCGAACCATGCCGCTTTCGCCGATCTCTCCCGTCCATTGTTGTCGCCATTGCCGTTCGCCGAGCGCGAGCGCCTGGCCGGCGCCTGGCGCATGGCCAGCCAGGACGTCGCCGACGACATCCGCTTCATCCGGCAATATCTGAAGGTGATCGCCGAGAAGGACGAGCGGCTTTCGACCGGCACGCTGGTGCATGGCCGCGCCTATATCGAGGCCTGCGCCGCCTGGCTGCCGGAAACGGTGGCGCGGTATTTGAGAAACCTCAGGCTGATCAGCGAATGCGAATGCGCGATGCTTGCGGCCGGCGTGCGGTTTGCAAGGTCGAGCGATGCCTGGTGAGGCGGCTGCCTTCTCCCACAAGGGGGAAGGCCGAGCGCCGGCAGGATACAGGGGGCGGAGGAACGCTGCGAAGACAGCGCCGCGCCGATCCGCCTCACGTAGAGCGAGAAAAAAGCGGCCGCTGCAACCTTCGGCTCTCCGCCTCAAAAAATGCATCGTTTCACACAATTGCCGATTGGTGGACGCCGGCGAGTGGCGGGTAGTTAATTCTTCTCAGGCGCAGGAGGGTAAAGCCGTACACCAGGGAGGAATTCGTTTGATGGACCACCAAATCGATATCGGCATAAAGCTCGACGATCAGCCCTACGAAGTCACCTCATTTGCCAGGAAGCATGGCCTGACGATCCCGGTCGCGGACGCAGTGCTTTTCGCCAAGGGCCCGTCACCGTCGCGGGCTGCCTGCGATACAGCCGCGCTGGCCTTCCTCTGCGCGGTCGCGCAATATGCCAGGAAGCAGGGAGCGCGCTAGCGGCTCTGCCCCCTATCCCCTTGTGGGAGAAGGAGAAGCGCCTCTCCCTACCAGCTGAACTGCAGCCCCGCATTGCCGCCGACGACATTGCCAGAGAAGGCTATGCCGAGCGTGCCGGTCAGCCGGCCGCCATGGGCGAAGCCTTCGCTCAGCACAGCGGCGCCGGTGATGCCGAAGGCATTGGCGTCGCCGGCATTGCCCCAGTTGAGGCGCAGGCCGAAATGCTCGCCCTGGACGAGATCCGGTGCTGCAAGAGCCGCCGAGATCGAGGCGTTCTCGAAGGCGCGGGTGACGCGGTTGTCGATGTCGTCGACCTGGCTGGCCAGCGCCGTCTTGCCGGTGGCGGTGGTGGTGCCACCCTCCCCGTCATCGATTTCCATCCTGGTCTCGCCGGTCTGGGCATTGATGCAGGTATTGGTGCCCGGGCTGTAATAGTAGTTGATACCATAGGCCTGGCAGTACCTGACATATTGGACCGCGGCCTGGGACGGCGCCGCAAGGAGCGTTGCCGCACCGAGGATCGCCGGCGCAAGAAAATATCTGACCATGATCGCCCCCCGGCCGCTCTTACCAGGTGAGCTGCAGGCCGGCATTGCCGCCGACGGTCTTGCCGGAGAAGGCGACACCGGCAGCGCCGGTCAGCCGTCCATTGCCGCCGGAGAAGAGACCCTCGCCCAGCACGGCAGCGCCGGTGACGCCCATAGCGTTGGACTGGCCGGCATTACCCCAGTTGACGCGCACGCCGAAATGTTCGCCCTGCACCAGATCCGGGCTGGTCAGCGCCGAGGCCACCGAGGCCCCCTCGAAGGCGCGCTGGACTCGGGCGTCGATGTCGTCGACCTTGCTCGCCAGCGCGGTCTTGCCGATAACCACGCCGTCTTCGGTCAGGCGACGCGTCTCGCCGGTGTTAGCGTTGATGCAGGTGTCGGTGCCGGGGCTGTAATAGTATTGCGCGCCATAGAGCGAGCATACCTTGACGTACTCGACCGGTGCCGCCAGCGCCGATGCCGAAAAGCCGCTTGCCGCGGATAGAAACGCACATGAAATAAGACGGTTGATGCCCCGCATACCCTGGTCCCCGAAGTTGGATTGAGAAACGCCCTCGCGCGAAAGGCACCATTTGGGCGCGAACCGCGTCAATGGGAGCCTCGGACTCAATACCTGACTTTTACTGGGAGTATTTCACTGAAAGCGCGACTGTTGCCGCAAGGTCACAGTGGATTGCTCGATCCGCTCAGCAACCCGCGATCGTGCGAAGCTTACTTATTAAAGATAGCTAATTTAAACTTATCTAATCTTCGTCTGCAAGCGCGAGTATTCCGCGTATCCACGCGCGCCTCGACCTTCGGGGCGCGTGCTCCCCGGGCCTTCATCCACCAGTTGTGAGAGGGGCCAGTGGCGGCTCGGCCGCCGGAAATCAGGCCTTGGCTTTCGGCTTGGCGGGAGCCTTTGCCGTGGCTGGGGCCTTGGCAGGCTTTTCGGCCTTCACCACCTTTGGCTTGGCGGCGGCTTTCTTCGGCGCGACCTTGGCTTTCGGCTTCGCGGCTCCGTCGATCTCGGCGGTCGCCTGGTCCCAGTGCTCCATATGCGCGCCTTCCGGCCGGCCGGCCTGCTCCCAGATCTCGTGCGCCCGCCGGCGAATGCGTTCCTGCCTGTCGTCCGTCACTGTCGCCTCCTTTAGCTGGGGCCGTTCCCCGACGGAAACATTAGCCGAATTTTCCGGTGGCGTCTTGCACTCGACGCATGGATGCCTGAGCTTCGGCGGCGATTTTCTTCAGTGCGCGTCGGAGATGACGGCGACGCCCAGATAGGCTGCCTTTTTTGTAATCAATCCGGCCAGATCAGCATCAGAACGCTCGGTCCCGGTGCGCTTGCGCAGAATTTCGATTGCGTCCTTCATCGACAGCAGGCCCGTGCAGTGTTCAGCCAGAAGCTTGTCGACGTTCCTGGCAATGTCGGGGGATTCGACGTGGGGATGGTGCATGGCTGCGACTCCTTTCTAGGAGCCGGCATCCCCCCGCCGGCATGGCGGGAGGATCGGGGCTCGTTGAGCACTAAAGGTTACTGAATGACCTCCACAACCCTGCGCGTGCTCGGATCAACCAGAACCATGTGATCGTTGACGACTGTATACCTATACTGAACGTCCGGCACCGTCTGCAATTCAACGGTATCCGGCACCGTCGAGCCTATGCCGAGCTCGAGGCCCAGAATATTGACCGAGGCGACAGGGTGCTTGTGGACATATTCCTTGACGACGGTCTGCTGCTCAGGGGTGACGATCACCTCGTCCGCAGCCGCAAAGCCGATGCCGGCTATCAGAGCCAGGCCGGCGACAGCAGGAATGAGGGTGGTTTTCATCATAAATCTCCTGTTGCGTTGGCGAGCTCCGCGATGCCTCCGCCTGAGCGGAAACATCGGCAGATCGAACATGGGAGCTCGCGGAGCAAACGCCTGCGGAAGGCTCTTGTTCCGTCAGCGGCGGCTAATTGGTTTTCTCCGCGGCGGTCGACGGGAACCGACGCGGCGGCTTTCGCATTGTTTGCATTGGATGATTTGACATGCTGAAGGCCCGCCATGAAGGAAGCTTTCGTCAGAAGCGACATGCCGTTTCGCCGCCCGGTGGCGATCGCCGTCGGCGCCGGCTTCAAGCGCGAGATCGCTTCGCTGGCAGCGATGCAGAATTTCCTCAAGGAATGGCCGCCGACGATGCGCGGCGACTGCTATTGCGCGGCGATGCAGGCCTGCGAGGCGACGCGGTCCGGAGACGTGAAACTCGAACAGGCACGGCGGGCCTTTCTCTCATTCGCTGAGAAGGCCGGCATCCTGTGGACGGGCGTCGATCCGGTGACGGCGTTGCGTGAAGCCAAGATCAGGCGCGTCAGGGCCAGGCGCGAGAACGAGGCGCGCCATTGAATTCTGGGAAGAAAAAAGCCCTTCGCGTCGCGAAGGGCTTTCGATCGCCCGCGGCGGACAGTCCGCCTTAGGGATCAGTCCTACGCCTGGTGACGCTATGTGGCGCACGCGCAACACTGCGCACTGCCGCCCGTTCCGGACGGCAGTCGGTCGACATCGGATGGCGGGGGAAGGCGGCGTCAGTTCGGCGACGATTCGCTGAGCGCCTCGGTGACGAAGGATGCGGCGATCAGGTCATCCGCATCGATGCGTAGGGAGCCCTCGCCGCCCCCCATGATGGCCGCGACCTTCTGGAAGGTCTTCATCTCGTGTTCGGTGATCCTGGCGTCCTGCATCCGGGCTTTCAGATCGGCGACGCGCATCCCGAGCGAGCGGGATGTTCCGATTTCTCGTTTCGACATGTTGACTAGTCCTCCTCGCCCCCAGCCCGTGCCTGTTTTCGCCGCCGCCCGAGTCCGCATCCTGCCCGTGCTTTGTGTTGTCTATGAGACAAGGCGAACCAGAGGCGGCAACGCTCTCTCGCGCGGAAGGTTCCATTAGCGGATGGTAACAAAATAATACCGGGTAAACGGCCCGCCGACCGCAATGGGCGACGGGTCATTCGGTCTGTTGGCCTGTATCAACGGCCGCCTACTGCAGCACCTTGACGATCTTGCGGGTGCCGGGGTCGACGATGACGGTCTGGTCATCGACAACGACATAGCGGTATTTGACGTCGGCACTTCGTGCAGTTCGACCGTACCGGGAAGCGTGCTGCGGATACTGAGCTCGACGCCGAGGACCTTCACCGAGGCCAACGGCTGCTTGTGCACATATTCGCGGATGACCGTCTCCGGCTCAGGCGCGATGATAACGTCCTGAGCGGCACCAGCACCGAGGAGCAGGCTCAAGGTACGGCCAAGTGCCAGACCGGCATGGCCAACTGCCCGAAGGGCTCGAAGACGAACGAACAGGCTCAGGGCAAGACCAAGATGAAGACCACTGAGCAGAACGCTCAGGGCAACGCCGGTACAACCACTGAACGGAACGCACAGGGCACCAACGTCCAGACCGACCAGAACAAGACGGCCTCGATCACCAATGTGACCGTCGAACAGAAGACGCAGATCACGCAGATCATCCACGAGACCAATGTCCAGCCGGTTCGCGATGTCAGCTTCGACATCTCGGTCGGCGTCGAGATCCCGCGGCACAAGATCCGCCTGCACCATGTGCCCGCCCGCATCGTCAATATCATCCCGGCTTACGAGGACTTCGAGTACTTCCTGCTGGCCGACGGACGCATCGTCATCGTCGATCCGAACACCTACACGATCGTCGCGATCCTCGAGGCTTGATCCGGACGTCATCGCGACAAACGAACCCGCCGCGCCTCAAGGCATGGCGGGTCTTTTTGTACCTATGCCAGCACGCTTTCGAAACCACGCTGCCTCCCGGCACATCATCGATCCCGGCGAGGCCGAGGCAAGGTCATATTCGGGAAGCGGGAACCCTGACAGCCCGGCCTGCTTATCGTGATGACACAGGACTTCGCAGGCCGGGCCGTGTCCGACAGTTGAATGCCAGGCATGAAGATTGTGCATTTGTGAAGCCGGATACGCAACTCACGGTATGCGAGAGGCTGAAATCTGGTCTGCCTTGCAATGGTGACCCCATATCGCCGGCCGGCATCCTGAGAAGCACCGGCGGCATCCTGAGAAGCAGACAACCGGCCCCCGCCGCCTTAGCATGAAAGCAGCGGGGTCGGCCCTTCCGCCGATGAAGGGACGTTCTCGGCGGTCGTAGGGGGGGGGGTGCGGAATCGTAGGGGCAGGTTCTAGCTGAACAGGATTGCGGCGGTCGCGAAGGCGACGCACAAGCCAAGCAGTAGCGCTAGAAGCCCGCGCGCCTCATAGACGCTGCGATCCATTAAAGCAGGTCGCGTGAAAAAGGATTCACGCGACCTGCTTTAAGTTTTTGATTTTAAGCATGTCTTTGTCCCGAAACCGGCCCCACTTTCGGGAGACATGCTTTAGTTCCTCCTGATCCATGTGATGAAGGGAACGGATCGGTCCTGGCTTGGTTCCTGAAGCAGAAGTCCCGGACCGCAGGTCCTGACAGCATCGGCCCTAAGACCTATGGTGCGGAGGCTGCCTGAAGTCTTGCGATCCTGCCGGAAAAGGTGCAAGGGTCGGGACGGGTAGAAAATGGGCGAGATCGACGGAACCGGAAGCGGTTACGGCGCTCGGTTGGGCAAATGTATTTTCCGCAGTTTCTTGTGGGAATGACGGCAACGCTCCTGGTGGTCCTGGGTTGGACGTACACATCCACGGGATCGATCTGGGCATCGCTGGGCTGGACGTTCCTGGCGGGCGTTGTGCTGCAGGCAGGCTACTTCGTGGCCGTGCTGTGGCTCGTGCATGCCGAAAGCCGGGTGATGGACGAGACCAAGGCGACCGACGCCAGCGCCGCCAAGCTGCCCGGCCCGTTCGAGCGGGACGGCATCATCCACGCGCTGATCTCGCGGCTGTTCCCAAGGCTGCTGCCGTAATTTGGCGGTTCGGCGCCTGCGGAAGGCGCGGAGCTCCCCGACACTCGTCTTGGACTCCCGGGAGCGGCCCGGCACCCTTAGTCTCACGGAGCAAGAGCACCGGGCCTGACCGGCGGGGACCGCTTACGGGACTTCTCTAGTTGGGCGCACCGGCTGGTAAAGGAATATATGCCATTGCTAATATGATCGAAATGCATCCATAAGGAGAAGAGCGGGGGTAGCTCGCCGTGCGGGTGCGGAACAGGTCGGCGAGATTGCAGCCACCGAGATGCCTGGCCCGTTCGAGTGGGACGGCATCGTCCACGCGCTAAAGCGCGTCGCGCTGAAACGGATCCAGGCGACGCGCTTTAGGTCTTTGTTTTATGCATGTCGTTTTCGCAAAACCGCTGCACACTTTTGCGCGACATGCACTAATTTCGCGGCTGTTCCCGAAGCTGCTGCCTGAGCAACTCGGCGTAGCCTTGGAGATTAGCCGAGGCCTTCCCGCACCATCCTTGGGTCTAGGCTCCGCTTCGCGTCGCTGCGGCCAACAGCGTACACGGCGATGGCAACCGTGCCGACGAACCAAAGCACGTCGCATTGAAGCGGGTTCAAGCGACGCGCTTTGCCGGTGCGGCGTCAGCGCGCGGTGGCGGCAGTGGCCGAGCGCACCGTTTCCGAAGACGAGAAGACCACGAAGGCAAAGACCAGAACCGCGGCGGCGACGATCAGCGAGCCGATCGCCACGACCGGCTCGACCTCCGGATGGCCCGCAGCCAGCATCCAGTAGAGCGCCGGCAGCATGATGACGAGGCCGACCGTATAGAGGCCGTAATGGATCACGGCGATACGGCGCTCGGCCTTGGCCGGGTTGAGCGCGTAGTAGCCGCCGAAGATGGCGCTGGTGACCCAGCCGAGAAGGTTGATGTGGGCATGCGCCGGGAAGGCGCCGTGATCGCCCGAAATCGCCATCTGCAGCCCGGCGGCTACGCCCAGGATGAGAAAGACGATGGCAGTTTTAAAGAAAAGCTCCGAAACCCGCGGCATTTTGTTGTCCTCCCAATGCCCTGTGAAACCCTCAGCGCCCCAAGTCTACACACTGCAAAGCATATTAGCCACGACGCACTGAGAGCGGCGGCGCGTTTTGGTGTGGATTGTAGGGTGGAAGCGAGGCAAGAAACTCTACAATGTTTCAGACCCTGGCGGGACAGCGGGGGCGCGAAGGTACGCGACCTTGCGTTGGCAGCCTCGGCGCTCAGCATTCGCGGCGGTGACGGCGGTCGTCAACGATGCGCGCGAGCACCTCGGTCGGGTCACGGTCGACGGGCATCGCGAGCGCGTTTTCGATGTCGAAGGCGGTGACGCCGATGTCGCGGCGCTCGCATTCGTTCATGGCGGCAAGGGCTGCGAGGTCGCCGCGTGCCTTCCAGAAGCGCGGCAGCCACAGCAGCGCCGACGTCGCGCCGGCCAGCAGCCGGAAAGGCCGGGAGGGGGAAGCATGCGACGCGCGATCGGCAGCGAGACCGATGAAAGGAACCATCGTTGTCATGGCGTTGTCTCCATCCTCGAACTGTCATTGAGCGACAGCAAGGATGAGGGTAGTCGGCGGCCGGCCGGAGATCGTGATGCCCCAGCGAAACTGCGAGGAAATTGCGATGAAACCGGCAGGCGGACACTGGGGCCGGGTCGGCCGGCAATCAGGTCAGTCCGGCAGGCCGGCCTCGCGCAGGCCGGAGGCGATGCGCTCTCGCGTGGCCGCCTCGAAAGGCAGCTGGTCGCAGATCTTGGCGATCGTCAGCCCGGGATGAATTTCCAGCATCTTGCCGCAAACGCTCTGCGCTTCGTCCTTGCGGCCGGCATAGACCAGCGTCGTGGCCAGTTGGCGCAGCCCCCAGGTCGCGGCGGGCTGCCGGCTGAGGCCGCGCTGCGTCATGACCAACGCTTCTTCGTAGCGCGAGGCGAGGAAATGGGCAGCGCCGATGCCGACCTCGGCAATATAGCCCATCGGGTCGACCGGACTGAGCCGTTCGAAATGCGCGAATTTTTCGATCGCAGCCTCGGGCCGCTCGCGATAGACATCCAGCCAGGCGCTGCGCAGCCAGGCCCATGCGGAATTCGGATCGAGCGCGCGCGCCCGCGCCAGATGCATGTCGGCGACATCGTAGTCGCGGGCAAAGGAATGCGCGGCGCCGAGCACGGCAAGCACCATCGGGTCGTCGCCGGAGAGCGCCGCCCCTTTTTGCGCCAGGCGCAGGCCCTCCTCCCGGGAAGCCGCCGGCGTTTCGGTCCAGTGGTAGGCGACGCGCTGCAGATGGCACCAGGCGAGCAGCGAAAGCGCCAGCGGATAATCCGGCTCGATCGCGATCGCTCGATCGAGCAGCGTCCGGGCCTCGTCGTTCTGCGCCCGCTCGAGCGACCAGGTGAGCGGAAAGGCGCGCAGCACGTAGTCATACGCGGCGAGGCTTTCCGGCCGCTTGCGCCGCGACCGCTCGATCTCGGCCGACAGGATGGAGGGCTGGATGGCGCCGACGACACTCTCCGCAAACCGATCCTGCAGGTCGAAGACGTCGGCCATGGTTCCGTCGTAGCGGTCGGCCCAGATGGTCTTGCCGGAAGACTGGTCGATGAGCTGCCCGGTGAGGCGGATGTGGTCGCCGGCCTTGCGAACGCTGCCGGTCAGCACGTAGCGAACGCCGAGCTCGGCTCCTGCCCGCCTTACACCGTCGGCCTGCCCCTTGTAGGCGAAGCTCGAATTGCGGGCGATGACGAACAGCCAGCGCATGCGCGACAGCGCCGTGGTGATCTCGCCGACCATGCCGTCGGCGAAATAGTCCTGAGCAGGGTCGCTGCTGAGATTCTCGAAGGGCAGCACCGCGATCGACGGCGCGTCGCCGGCGCCCTGCGCGGCCCCGGCGTCGGTCGCCGCGCGATCCTCGACGCGACGGACACGATCCTCGTCGATCACATAGCCGCGCCGCAGCACCGTGCGGATCAGGCCGTCGGCATCCGGCCCAAGCGCCTTGCGGATATCCTTCATGCATTGGGTGAGGGAATCGTCGGAGACGGCGATGTTGGGCCAGACGGCGTTGACCAGCTCGTCCTTGCCGATGACGCGGCCGGCGTTCTCCAGCAGATAGGTCAGCAGCGACAGCGATTTGGCGCGCAGGTCGACGTCGTGCCCGCCCCTCTGCAGCCTGCCCCTGCGCAGATCGAGCCTGTGGCCTGAGAATTCGAACGTCGTCATGTCGCCCCTCGAGGAGACGTCAAACAAATTCGGCCTTGATCAACATCCTCGCTCGCTCGAAGACATCACGACTGTGCTTCGACATCAAGGCTTCCGCCCGCTGAAGATTGCATGGCCGGCGAAGAGCCAGACGCAGTCGACCGCGGTGAAGCCGGCTTCGGACAGCCAGCACAACTGTTCGGCCAGCGAGGACGGCTTGTCGATCGGCTCGCCGTCGGGATTGCGGAAATAGTTCCAGCCGAGCCGATTGAACTCGGCGAAGGCCGCCAGGTCGCCGTCGATGGCCAACGCCCGCGAACGCACGGCCTCGTCCCATTGGCGCGCGGCGATGGCGAGAGCGCCCGCGCTCGGCGGACGCACGATGTCGGCCACCACGAAGACGCCGCCGGGGCGGAGCGCGGCCGCCACGTCCGCGAACAGCGTCTGCTTCTGCCGGCCGTCGAGATGGTGGATGGCTAAAGAGGAGACGATCGCGTGCGGCGGCTCGGAAAAGCGTCGCCAATTGCGATCCGCCAGCTCAAAGGCGGCCGTGGTCAGGCGGCCGGCATGATCGCGGCAGGTCTTTTGCGTCTGCTCTAGCATCGGCTCCGAACCGTCGAGCGCCAGCACCCGGCAGTCCGGAAATCGCTCTAGCAAGGCGCGGCTGAGCAACCCCTCGCCTGAGCAAAGCTCGACCAGCAGGCTATCCGACGCGGCAGAGATCAGATCGGTGATCATGTCGATCTGGCGTTCGCGCTCGGGGACGAAGTAGCGCCCGTAGTCGAGAAAGCTGCGGGAATTGTTCTCGTTCCAGTGCTGCGCGCCTTGCATGTCCACCATGATGCATGCCCTTCCATTTTCGCCTGACCCTGCCCGAGGCTCGGCCGGCCGTCGTGATGCGCGGCTGAAATTCGGCTGAAATCGGCGTGAGGAAGGGACCGCCAACCCTCGCGGCCGGTGCGGCGGGACGAAGCCGGCGGGACAGAGGACGCGAAGGAACGCCATAATGCCCGCGGGTGCGCACTCACAAAACTAAGATGCCGCCGGGCGAGGCCCGGCGGCATGGCAGTCCACCCTCTGGCAGGTTCGCCGCGATCGCGCCTTACGGCAACGCCGCTGCCTCGTCGATCTTGTCGGCCAGCACGCCCTTGGCCCAGTCCGTCACCTCCTGGTCGACCGGCTTGTTGGCCATGTCCTGTAGGGCCGCGTCCAACGTTGCGTCGTCGGGGGCGGGCGTATTGGCAGCCTCGGTCTGGGCGTCGGTGAGCGCCTGATTGGCGTCATTCAGCGCGGTGGTCGCGTCATCGATCTGCGCCTGCAAAGCGTCGATCTCTTCTTGCGTGGCCGGCGGATTCGCGCTCTGCAGCGCGGTCATTTTCTCGTTGAGCGCGTCGAGCGCGGCCTGGGCATCAACTACGCCCTGCTCCGCCGCCGTTACCGCGGCCTGCGCCTTCTGGGCTGCGGCCGCCTGCGTCACGTAGGACTGGATGGCCGCGAATTTCGGGCTCTTAGAGTTCAAATAGGCGTTGATGTTGCGCTGCAGCGAGTTCAGCCGGCCGAGCTTGGCGTGGATGTTCTTTTCCTTGGGCGTCGCGGCCGTGGCCGTGTCATCCGTGGTGTCGTCCTGCGACTTCGCCACCTGCCCGGGAGCCGACGCCTTGCCATGCGTGCCGCTGTTGCCCTTGCCGCCGCCGTTGCCGTTGCCGCCGCCGTTGCCGTTGCCGCCGCCATGGTCGCCGCTATTGCCGTGGCCGCCGCCATTGCCGCCGGCCCCGGCAAGCGCCGGAGCAGCCGCGAGCGCGAGGATGGCCAGTGAAGCCAGAAGTGTCTTTCGGATCGTCATCGTGTTTCTCCGCAGGTGAATCGCCACCACTGCCCAACCGCTAGGCTGCGTCTTATGAGAATTTCCTAATGGCTTGGAGTAACTTTTAGGCAAATACCGTCGCGACAAGAGAGCAAGCCGGGGAAGCGCCCCTCGAACCAACCACATTCCTATATTAACCTATTGAAATCATTTCATAAATAAATGGCCCAAGCTCGTATCCGCCCTCTGGAACAATGAAGGCCCATGCGGCATGGGACCATGGGCCCAAGGTCATGCGGCCGGGGTCGGCGGAAGGGTTCCAGGTCCTTGTTTATGTATAGGTTTTCGCAAAAAAACGCCGCGCCAGCCATGGGCGCCGCGCATGGGAGCCGTCGGCATTTGGCCGCTCAAGCGCGTCGGCGGTTTGTCTTACGCGATCCCGGATGAATATCGACATATACTTTTATATAGTTTTCCTGGAATTGCGATCTTGCTTGGCGCATTCCGGGCGGAAACCGCTGCGCACTTTCCTGGACGTACCTCAGCCGCTGATCAGCTCGATATCGACCGTTTCAGTTCCGGCTATGACGGGCACGCTCCTTTCACGCTGTTGAGCAACGGCACGTTCACCGTGGTCGATTGGCTGATCGGGAAGGCGCTGAAAAGCGGGAAATCGATGACGAAGGCATAGCTGGCGTTCACATGCGCTATGCAGAAGCCGCCGCTCGGCGGGTCGGTAGTGATCGTGACGTTGACGTTCTGCAAGCCAAGCGCCTGCAGCTTCTGCGTCGCGATGGCCTGGATCTGGGACTGGGTCAGCGTGTTGTTGAGCTGCAGGGAGCGCGCGGAGGCCTCCAGTGCGTAACGCACGCTGGAGGCGTTGTTCATGGACCAGCCGAAGGCGAAGATGCCGAACAAGAGCATGATCAAGAAGGGCACGACAAGCGCGAATTCAATCGCGGCTCCGCCGGAGCTGTCGCCGGCAAACGCCTTTGCTCTTTTGTCAGCGGACACGGACCACCTGCAGGTGGGAGAGCGCCGTGTTATGCGGGAAAACGCCGAAGCTGAAAGGCGGCACCCAGGTGCCCGACGCCTGGATCTGGACGTAGATCGAGGGAAGCTTGGATCCCGCGCAGATTGTCGATTCCGACGCGACCACGATCGTTCCGCATTTGTAGGTTCGGGTAATCGCGACCGCCGCATCGTCGGGCTTCTTTTGCCAGCTAGCGAGCGCGGCGGCCTGGATGGCGTTGTCATCGGTAGCGCCAGCCAACAGCAGGTTCGCCGCTGTCTTCACGCCGGATCGCATCGCCAGCGAGCTGGTGACATAGGACCAGCCGTCGGCGATGCCGAAGAGCGCGGCGCACAGCACCGGCAGCACGAGCGCGAATTCCACCGCGGCCGCGCCGGAGCGGTTCTTGCGGAAGCGGATTGCAGCCTGCCCCATACCGCTACTCGACGATCGCGACCGACTGCGCCGCCGGTAGATTCTTCATGCCGAGGCTCGTGCAGTCCTGCTTGATGGTCGTATTGCCGGACCACTGGATCGTGTCCGCAACCACCTGAGTACAACCATTAATGCCCGAGAAATTGCCGAGATAGTTGACCTGCTGCCTGGGGAAGTAGATAGCCCCGGTCAAAAGCGAGTTCGCGGTGCCGTTGAAGGTGCTCTGCGCCGCGGTCCCGGCCCTGTCGCCGTAGAACAGCACGCCGGAATAGGTGCCCGAGGTCGGCGCGCTGAGCATCACCGTGGCGTTGCCGTTCATGCTGACGGTGCTGCTGCCGGCCATGTAGATAGTCACGCCGGCGCCGGCGATGACGGCATTGGCGTTGATCTTGAAATCGCCCTGGACGACATAGACGCCGGGAGAGAGCGTGACGGTGCCCTTGAGGTTCATGCCGTTGCAATAGGTCCCGGGGCTCAGCGTCGTTTTGTTGTCGTTCTGGCATTGGTTCGAGGCCGACGGCGCCGGCAGGCTTGAGAACGGATCGGCGGCCGGCAGGGCGTGGGTGATCGGGGCCTTGCAGACCATCGTGGGTGTGCTGCTGAGCGAAACGCCGCCAACCGCTATCAGGCAGTCGGTCTGGAGGGTCGCCGAGCCCTGAAGCTTGATGGCATCGGCGGCGATCGAATTCGCCATGGTAACGCAGCCGGTCTGCTTGGGGCTGGTGTTGCCGGAAAAGAGCACCGCCTGCGAGGCCGACGGGCTCGTCGCTATGTTGCAGGCATAGGCGCCATCGGTGATCAGCGCCACCGCCCTCGCCTTCTCCGATACCTTGCTCTGGGTAAAGATGGCGGTGAACATCCGGTCGAGGTTCTGGTTGAGGATCACCTCGACTGCCTTCTTGGCCGTATTCGGCCCCGAGGTGGGTGGCGTGTGGACGACAATGGTGCCGGTGCCGAGACCGTTGTCGGTCGCCGACTGCGTGGCGGCCGCCGTGATCGCCGCGGTGTCGGATCCCGCGACCTTTTCCAGCGCGCCCGCATAGGCGGCGGCGTCCGCCGTCGCCTGCAGCTTCAGGCTCGAATAGTACCAGTAGGACGTCTCGACGCCGAGCCCCGCCCCGCCGACCACGACCGGCAAGGCAAGCGCGAAGATGGTTGCAACATTGCCGCCCTCGCCGCCGCGCAGGCGACGGGAGACGAACTGTTTAAAAATTCGACTCAATGAGGCCATGGCCGAGCTCACCCAAGCTATCCCGGCTAACACGTTCAGCATTCGCCGATAAACGAATGGATAATTTTTTTCCTCGACTTGCGGCTTTTGGACCCCTGAGGGCGTATTTGCCACCTTACGTCGCAGGACATCGGACTTAGGTCCCAGTCTGCATCAGACTAAGGTGTAACTATTAGAAAAGGCTGCTATTTTAGCATTTTCTGCATTTTATCTTTTTCGGAAATCCCTCGTAGAGACAGGATGGCGTATCGCTCTTCCATATCCGGCGAGGGCGGCTCCGATGATTGGACAGTTCTGGGCTTCGAAGCGCGGCAATTTCGCGCTGGCGACCGCGATCGCCATGGTGCCGCTGATGCTGGTCGTGGCCGGCGCCGTCGACCTGGTGGGAACCAGCGACGACGCTGCGCAACTGCAGAACTCGCTGGACGCGGCCGGGCTCGCGGTGGGCACGAAATACCAGCCGAGCATGTCGGCGAACGATGTACGGCAGCTCGGCCAGACTTTCTTCGCCGCCAATATGAGCGCCGCCGACGCCGGGGAATATTCGGGCAGCGTGGACGCCTTCCAGGCGACCGCCAGCGGCGATCCGAGCGCCTACTATATTTCTCTGTCGTCGAGCATCAGCCGGCCGGCCTTCGTCAGCGGCGCGCCCGCCTGGCAGGCGACGCGCTCGGCTGCCGTCGAGGTCAAGCCCGGAGCGCAGGCATGTGTGCTGGCGCTCGATCCGCATGTGAGTTCCGCCGTAAGTCTGCAGGGCTCGACCAATGTCGCGATGAACGGCTGCGTGATCGCCGCCAACTCGGACGCGGCGGGCGCCGTCAGCCGGGGCGGCTCGGCGATCGTCAGCGCCGGATGCGTCTCGACGGTCGGCACGACCTCCGGCCTGACGCCGCCTAACGCCACCCTTTCCTGCGGCGCGCCGCTGGAAAACCAGTATGCGTCCTTCGATCCGCTGGCCAATGTCATGCCTCCCCCCTACGGGCTCTGCACCACGATGCCCAACGGCAAGACGATCACTCTCTCGCCCGGCACCTATTGCGACAAGACCTGGTCGGGACAGATCACGCTCAATCCGGGCGTCTACATCCTGCGAAACGTCGCCATAAAGCCCGGCGGCAATGGCAGCCTGACGGGGCACGGCGTGACGATTTTCCTGATGGAAGGATCGCAGATCACCATCAACGCCAACGAGACGGTGGACCTCTCGCCGATGACGAGCGGTCCCTACGCCGGTATCACCATCTTCCAGGCCCACGGCAACACGCAAGCGCTGACGATCAACGGCGGATCCGGCTCGGTGGTGAGCGGCTTCATCTACGCCCCCGACGCGGCGATCACCTATGCCGGCAATTCGGACATGAGTGCTGAAGGCAGTTGCCTGCGACTGGTCGGCAAAACCGTCGCCATGACGGGGAACTCGGCGGTGAAGTCGGACTGCACGACCGAGCTCGGCAACCGCGAGATGTATGCCGGCAGGACGATCACGCTGGTGAAGTAGCGCCAGTCTCCCCCTCGAGGGGGGAGACGGCCGCGAAGCGGTCAGAGGGGGTCGTCTCGCATAGAGCTGCAGCGCCCTCTCGAAACGAAGAAGACGTTGGCGCTCCACGCGCGGCGACCCCCTCTGTGGCCTTCGGCGACGTCTCCCCCTCAAGGGGGGAGATCACAACTCGCCCACGATATCAGCGCCCGGCTGCTCGTCGAACAGCACCGCGCAGCCGCGTTCCAACGCAACCTGGCTCAAGGCATTCGCCGCCGCCTCGTCCGACGAGACGAAGTCGCCGGTCAGGACGCGCAGTTCCTCGACGGCTTTCGACATTGAGATGAAGCGCCCGGCCGTGCGATCGCTCGCGCAGGCATCGACGACGCAGAGAAGATCGATGAGTTCGAAGCTATCCATGGCGGCCTCCGCCGACAGCATCCCTTCGCGGGAGTCAACGGCGCGGTATGCGGCGAGGTTCCACTCACGAATTGGACGGCGGCCTCGATGCCGGCCTCTGGGGCGCGAGCTTGAGATCGAAGCGCGGCGGCAGGCAAGGCTCGAAGCAGACCTTGCGCGCGGATCCGGTCGTGGCCGGATCGACCGGAAGCAGAATGACCATCTGCGCCCGCCGTTCCGGCCAGAGCGGTTTGCCGAAGACCAGGAAGATGCCGGTGATCACAGTTGCCAGCAAAAGGGCGGCGAACAGGTTCGCGATAAACTCGCCCGGCTGCATGGGACATCTCCCTGGAGCAGTTCGGTGAACCGCTCCAACCATTTGCTTTTAGGAGCTGCCCGCCACATCGCAGGAAATGGCGGGCACTCCACTCTGAGCCGCCGATGAAGGGACTTTGTTCGACGACCTGTCAGGCAATGAATTGCCGGCGCACTTGTTTCCAAAAATCCGGCCACTCGGGCCTCTGCAGTGGAAGGTGAGACTTCAGTCGCACCGGGATTGCGGACCGTAGCCCCGGTGTCCAGACATTCGCTTGCCGGCGCTGCCCGCCAGCGGCGGCCAACCGCTCCGGCCAGGCGCAACCAGTTGGCCGGGAGCGCGTTGATCGAATGGCTACTCCAGCTCTGGCCCGCGCATTCCCTCCGGTAGACGCGGGCCTTTTTTAGCCGTCCATTTCCATCGGCGCATGCCCGGGCCTTTGATGCCAGACGACCTGACGGAAATCCGTCAGTTCGACAACCTGGTCGCAGACCGGACAGATGTAGCTGTCACAACACTGGCGGAGCGCCGGCGGGTCACGACGGGTGCCGAGGACCCGCGGATGGGTTTGCGTTTTCGGAGCCTGATGAAGCATCGGTTTCCTCCCTGTTTTTTTAGTTTGATTGCCTCCGCTCGATGGTCCTCCCCACCACGGCTATATCCCTGCCGCCCGGCGAGCAGGCAGCGTGCTCGGCCCGGATCGAGATTGTCCTGGTCTGGGATTGCGACAGCAACGACGGGATCGTCCGGATTGGTTGCCAAGGGTCATCGAATTCTCCCTTTGGGGTGAGAACGGATGGTCCCTCAACCATCGTCGTGCCGACGCTGGCTGTAGCAAAGCACGGTTCAAAAGAGCGCGCATTAACTTTCGACATGGGAGGTAAAGAATCGGCATCCGCAATTACATTAGCAATCACTCATTGAAAGGCATATGAATCGGGCAGCGGTCACCGGCGATCGCGGCGTCAGGCTCCGCTTGGACTCATGGAATATGGGAGGATGCCATGGCCGAAGCTGCAATGAACGTCACCAAGCTCGAATCCAAGTCGCACAACGACCCCGACGAAGTCCGCTCGCCCGCCAAGACACGTGTCGAAATCGTTCGGCTGCCGGGCTACACGCTTGGGCGGCTCAACATGGAGCCGGGCTGGAAATGGTCCGAATGCGTGAAGCCTGTGGTCAAGACCGACAGCTGCCAGGTCTCGCATGTCGGCTATGTCGTGTCCGGGACGATCACTGTGCGCATGAACGACGGGACCGAGAAAACCTTCACCGAGGGCACGTCTTATACGATCCCGCCCGGCCATGACGCCTGGGTGGTAGGCAATCAGCCGTTCCAATGCATCGAGGTGCTCAGCGCCGAGCAATACGCCAAGCCGGCGTAAGGCAGTGAATCTCCCCTCGAGGGGGAGATTATCCGCGCAACCAGCTCCGAACGTCTTGGTTGCATCAGGCTGCAAACGTTCTCTTGTGCGGCGCAGGGGCTTGACACCAAACCTGTTTTGTTCTTCTTATGTTCCGGTAAAACACCACTACAACAGTCGCTGCTAATGCTGCGACGCCGCATAGCGGACGGGATGGAGCCGGGAGCGCGATGCTCGCCACGAACACCGCTTCAGTCGCCACCATCCTGCATGCCGATCTCGACGCTTTCTATGCGTCCGTCGAGCAGCTTCTCGACCCATCGCTGCGCGGCAAGCCGATCGCGGTTGGCGGCGGCGTGGTGCTTGCCGCCTCCTATGAGGCCAAGGTCTTCGGCGTGCGCGGCGGCATGCCTGGCCGCAAGGCGCGCGAGATCTGCCCGCAGCTGATCTTTGTCGGCGGACGCTTCAGCGAATACCAGCGCCTCGGCGACGCCGCGATCAAGGTGCTCGACGATTTCACGCCGCTGGTCGAGCGCATCTCGATCGACGAGGCCTTCGCCGATGTCGCCGGCTGCACGCATCTGTTCGGGCCGCCGGAGGAGATCGCCAAAACCATCCGCCACCGCGTCAAGACGGAACTTGGCCTGCCGATCTCGATCGGGGTGGCGCGGACAAAGCATCTCGCCAAGATCGCCTCGCAGGTGGCCAAGCCCGACGGGCTGGTGGTGGTCGAGCCCGACACCGAGCTCGCCTTCCTGCACGACCTGCCGGTATCGCTGATGTGGGGCGTCGGTCCGGCGACCAAGGCTAGGCTCGCCGAGATCGGCGTCGAGACCATCGGGCAATTGGCGCGCACGCATAGCGGCGCGCTGGAGCGGCTGATCGGCCACGCCGCCGGTCAGAAGCTGGCCGCCCTTGCCTGGAACCGCGACCCGCGAAAACTCCAGACGCATCGCCGCGCGATTTCCGCCGGCGCGCAGTCGGCGCTCGGCCGCAAGCCCGCGCTGCCGCGCGTCTTCGTGCCCACGCTTCTGCACCTGGCCGACCGCGTCGCCAGCCGCCTGCGCGCCAAGGACCGGCCCGGCCGCACCGTGACGGTGCGCGTGCGTTTCGCCGACATGCGCGCCGTCACCCGCTCGGTGACGCTGGAGCAGCCGATCTCGGCCACCACGATGCTGGCCGAGATCGCCCGGGAGCTGGTGCGCGGCGTGCTCACCGCCCATCCGGGCGAGCGGGAAATTTCGCTGCTGGCGATTTCGGTCTCGCATCTTGAGGAGCATGCCGAGCTGCAGCTCGAACTGCCGCTCGGCCTTGCGGACGAGAAGCTGAAGCCCGGCAGCCGCCGGGGGCTGGCCCGCTTCGGCGCCGACCGGGCGGTGGACAAGATCCGCCAGCGGTTCGGCAAAGAGGCGGTGGGCTACGGCACGGTGGCGCTGGAAGCGGCGCGCTCGGTGCCGGATGAATTCAGGGAGCTGGCGGAGAAGGAGTTGTAGGCTGGAGCTGCCAATCTCCCCCTTGCGGGGGAGATGTCGCCGGAGGCGACAGAGGGGGTCGTTGCGCGTGAAGCGCCGGCGCTGTCTGCGACAAGAACTAGCATCGGCGTTCTACGTGAGACGACCCCTCTGGCCTGCCGGCCATCTCACGCGCTCCGCCGTTCGCGCATCCTCAACCCGCGTCCGCAATCTCCCAATCCAGCCGCATTTCGGCGCTCATCGTTTCCCCGTCTTCCAGCGGCGTCAGCCCCTCGCCGTGATGCGCATCGACCAAGTGCGAGACCGGCTCGAAGCAGAAGAAGCCGGCATCGGGCGACGGCGAATAGAGGATGTAGACGTCGAGCTCCGTCGAGGCGCTCAGCGCGATCTTGATCCCATCCTCGAGCTGCGTGATCGAGGCGCGGCCGTTCCAGCCGTCGAAGGCGTTGTTCACCCACTCTAGCGGCAGCGGGATGGGACGCTCGAAGTCCCAACCCGGACACTCGCTCACCGGCACGACGCCGACCGGCAAATGGCGCTCGTCCTCCAGCCAGACGCGCTTCGCCCTCGCCTTCAGCAGGGTCGTGTCGCCGCGCGGGAACCAGGGGTGGAAACCAAGGCCGTAAGGCAGGCGCATGCCGGTGCGGTTCTCCACCGCGAGGTGCGCCTCCAGCGCGCCGTTCTCCAGCGAATAGGTGACGGAGGCCGCGTAGCGGTAAGGCCCGATGGCGCCGTCCTCGAGCACCAGTTCGGCCTCGGTATCGGTGCGATCGACAAGTCGCCACGGTTTTTGGAAACCGTCGCCATGGATCGGAAAGGCCTGGCCCGGCACATTCGGCGCGACGGCATGAAAGCGGCCGTCGAAGGTGAAGCCGCCGCCGGAAATGCGGTTCGACCATGGCACCAGGAGCTGGCAGCCGGACGTGCCGGTGCCGTCCCCCGGCTTCAGCAGCGGAACCGGCGCGCTGCCGATCACCAGCGCGTCGTAGCGGGCGATCGCCGCGCCCTGCTCCGGCGCCAAAACGAGCCGAGCACGGCCGTCGCAAAGCTCCACCATGCAGGCCCTCAACGATGACGATGTTGCCGTTCATCTTTACGCGAATTGGCGGAAAGGAGATGTGAAGTCCGCGGTCGCGGCTCAAAAAAGTTGTGCATCGATGTCGGGCTGGCCAAACGCCGTTCGTCATAGGAGCATAGACCGGCAATCAAAGGAGAAAGATATGCCCAGCACTGTCCGCCTGCACCGCGTGCTCGCAACCAAGCCCGAGAAAGTCTATCGCGCCTTCATCGAGGCGGACGCGCTGGCGAAGTGGCTGCCGCCGAACGGCTTCACCTGCACCGTCCATCACCTGGAAGCAAAGGTCGGCGGCACCTTCAAGATGTCCTTCCGCAACTTCACCACGGGCGACAGCCATTCGTTCGGCGGCGACTATGTCGAGCTCGTTCCGGGTGAGCTCGTGCGCTACACGGACAAGTTCGACGATCCCAACCTGCCCGGCGAGATGCAGGTGACCGTATCCTTGAAGAAGGTCTCGGTCGGCACGGAGATGGAGATCACCCAGGCCGGCATCCCGGACGCCATTCCGGCCGAGGCCTGCTATCTCGGCTGGCAGGAGTCGCTGAAGAACCTGGCGAGGCTCGTCGAGCCGGAGATCAATCAGTAAAGGCTTCATCCGTCTGTCACAATGATGATGCAAATTGGTAGGTGATGGGATTTGCCGAACGAGGATTCTTCGTTCGGCGGCTCCTCGCCCGGCTTGCGACCGGGCTTTCTTTTTCTGGAGCATTCCAGGAAAAGTGTGTGACGGTTTTCCGTCCGGAATTGCGTAAAAAACAAATAGCTAGAGCAGTTCGGCGTTTCCGTGAAACGGCGAACTGCTCTAGGCTTCAGCGGCTTCCAGCTTGGACCGGATAGTGCCGATGGCGTTCACGATGGCCTCAGCGGCATGTCGGTCCAGAGCGATATCCAATAGACCTTCCGTCGTCCGGATCGAGAGGATGCCGATGGCGCCCTTTTCATCCGTGACCGTGCCAACGTGGATTTCGGTCGGCACAAAAGGCCGCGCCTTGTCCGTACGCTTCATCGTTCACCTATGTTGATTGGGCGACAATCGCCCAATTCAGCCGCGCATTCAAGCGGGCTCAGGTTGTGTCGGTCCGATCCTGTTCCACCCGATCCCACCAGACAGGCCGATCAAGGCATCACAGCGCTTGGATCTGGACAGGTGCCTGGTCGCTGACTTAGCTCTCCGTACGGCCACCAATCAGCGGGAGAGCAAATCGGTGAAGGGCTATTGGCTAATCATCGGGACCGAGATTTCGGACCAGGAAGCGCAGGTCGAATATGGCCGGTTGTGGAAGCCGATCGGCGAAAAATATCAGGCGCGCATCAACCCATCGAAAGAACCGCCCCTGCTGATGGAAGCGCGTGATGCACAGCGCTTGATCGTTGTCGAATTCCGTTCATTGGAGATCGCCAAAGCCTGCTACAGCGATCCGGCCTACGGCGAAGCGATGCGGTTTGCGCTCCAAGCGTCAAAACGCGTGCTCGTCATCTTCGAAGGGGACCTCGGGTAAGAGACGAGGTCTGTCGAACAAATGGTTGCCCATGGTGGGGTGAAGGCCCCGCCGAAGGCGTGCCGCGAGCCGAGAACGAGCTTGTGAAGTTACGCGTTTCCCCCGCTTGCCAGAATGGCTGCGCTGGGCTGGATTGGGCCAAGCTTGAATGCACCGGGTACAAAGGCGGAGGGGACCGCGATGGAGTTGCAGGCATCGTCGCAGGCTGACGAGACGGTCGAGCACTACGATCTCGGCCTCTGCCTGTCGGGTGGCGGCTACCGCGCCATGCTGTTCCATGCCGGCGTGCTCTGCCGGCTGAACGAGGCGGGCCTGCTTCAAAAAATCGACATGGTGAGCTCGGTCTCGGGCGGCTCGATCGCCGCCGGACTGCTCGCGGTTCTCTGGCCGCGCCTGACCTTCGCCAATGGCGTCGCCAGCAATTTCCGCGAGCTTTACCTCACGAAAATCCTCGCCTTCTCGCAGGTCTTCCTCGACGCGCCCTCGATCCTCAAGGGCCTGCTCAATCCGTTTTCGAGCGCGGCCAAGGAAGTCGCGGCCTGCTACGAGCGGCATCTGTTCGACGGATCGAGACCGATGCTGAAGAGCCTGACCAGGCGGCCCTGGTTCGTGTTCTGCTCCAGCAATCTTAGCACCGGCTCGCTGTTTCGCATGTCCAACCGCTATATTGCCGATTATCGCATCGGCGTCGCCTATCACGCCGACCTGCCGATTGCGACAGCGGTCGCGGCGTCCTCTGCCTTCCCGCCGTTCCTGTCGCCGCTCAGGCTCGACCTCACGCAATTCGAGTGGCGGAACGACAAGCTCGACCCGAGTGTCGGTCCTGCGATTCCGGCCGGCCGCGCCGTGCTGACCGATGGCGGCGTCTACGATAACCACGGCATCGAGCCGGCGCTGAAGCGCTGCCGCTGGCTGCTGGTCAGCGACGCCGGCGCGCCATGGCGGGCGTCGGGCTCCGGCTACTGGAACTGGTTCTCGCAATTGACGCGCGTGCTCGACACCACCGACAACCAGGTGCGGTCGCTCAGGCGGCGCGACCTCGTCGCCCGCTTCCAGGCGGCCAAGGATGCCGAGCATCTGCCCAATGACGCGCCCCGCCCCGACTATGCCGCCACCCACGGCGTCTACTGGTCGATCGCCAGCAAGCCGGACGCGACCGAGCCGACCTTCGTGCAGAGTGCCGCCACCGCGCCCGCCGATATCGGCACCTCGCTGCATTTCCTGGGGGCCAAGGAAACGATCGACCTCGTCAATTGGGGCTACTGCGCCAGCGACCAGGCGCTGCGCGCCTGGTACGAGCCGGCGGTGCCGCCCGGTAAAGGCGTTCCGCTGCAGGCCGGCGCGGTGAAGCCGGGGCGCTGCGTGGTTGTGTCGAAGACGCTGATGAGCGCTTTCAAGGTGTGAGCGGGTAATCTCCCCCCTTGAGGGGGAGATGTCGCCAAAGGCGACAGAGGGGGTCGCCGCGCGTGGAGCGCCAACGTGTTCTGCGCGTTCACAGGGCGTCGGCGTTCTATGTGAGACGACCCCCTCTGCCCTGCCGGGCATCTCCCCCTCGAGGGGGGAGATTATGCGCCCCGGCGCTTTCGCAAACCACCATCGTGGCGCAATCCAATCCGGTTCGTGCCCTGCACCGCTTCATGCTAACAGAACACTTTCAGCAACGAATGGATCAGGACATGGCAAACAAAGTAGCTCTGGTGACGGCGGGCGGCAGCGGCATGGGCGCGGCGGCGGCGAAGCGGCTGGCGGCGGACGGCTTCAAGGTCGGCGTGCTTTCCTCCTCCGGCAAGGGCGAGGCGCTGGGCAAGGAACTCGGCGGCTTCGGCGTCACCGGCTCCAACCAGTCGAACGAGGACCTGAAGCGCCTCACCGACGGCGCCCTGGAACGCTGGGGCCGCATCGACGTCTTGGTCAACAGCGCCGGCCACGGCCCGCGCGCGCAGATCATCGAGGTCAGCGACGAGGACTGGCACAAGGGCATCGACACCTATTTCCTCAACGTGGTGCGTCCGACCCGGCTGGTGACGCCGGTCATGCAAAAACAAAAGTCGGGCGCGATCATCAACATCTCGGCCGCATGGGTGACCGAGCCGAGCGCGATGTTCCCGACCTCGGCGGTGGCGCGCGCCGGCCTTGCCGCCTTCACCAAGATCTTCGCCAACACCTATGCGGGCGACAACATCCGCATGAACAATGTGCTGCCCGGGTGGATCGACAGCCTGCCGGCCACAGAGGAGCGGCGCGAGGCCGTACCCATGAAGCGCTACGGCACCTCGGAAGAGATTGCCGCGACGATTGCCTTCCTCGCTTCGGAGGGTGCGGCCTACATCACCGGCCAGAATATCCGCGTCGATGGCGGCCTGATGCGGAGCGTGTGAGCCGAACCGCTGGGAAGCATCCGTCGCTCAGCCGTCGCGGCGTTGAGGCGACGGCTTCAACCGTGAAGCTGTCGCGCAAGGAGCGCCGCGCTACGATTGCGGGCAGCCGCAGACTTCCCGGTTGAAGCCCTGCACGCAATGGTAGGAACCGCCATGCGGGCAACCGAAAAGCAAAGAGTAGACGGTGGCCCCGGCGGCCACCAGGAACAGCAACGCGGCGACCCCGAAAATGATCTTTTTCACGGCGGCCTCCGACCAGCGAGCGCCTCGCATCGTATCACAAGGCGAGAGGCTCCGCGATCACGCCAACAGGCAAGGCGTCACGGGGCAAGGGTGAGCGCGAGCGCCGCCGAGGCTCGCAGGGCGAGTCAGCATATCCCCGGCGACGGCGCTGCTCATGCGGGATGCGCCATCAAACGCTGAACTGCTCTACTCGTCCGTCTCCGCCGACGAATCGTCGGTCTCCTCGATCTCGATGTCGGAGCCCGTGCCAGTCGTGTCGGTATCGGTGGCGTCTGCGTTGTCCTCACCCTGATCGTCGTTGTCGTCGCCCTGGTCGTCACCGGATTCCTTTTCGCCGTCATGGCTGCCGTCAGTTCCGCCGCCGCTGTGGCCATCGCCGCCGTCATTGTCGCCGCCGTCGTGGTCGCCGCCATCGCCGCCGTCGTGACCGCCGCCATCGCCGCCATCGTGACCGCCGTCGCCACCCTCGCCGCCACCACCGCCCTCGGACTCGGCGTGGGCCGTGGCCGGAACGAGCTTGGCCGAACCGTCCAGCGTCAGATGATAGGGCGCGATGGTGAGCACCAACGCCGTCGAGGCGCGCAACGTAAGCCAGGCGATCCGGTTGAAGGGAACTTTAGTCATCCAATCCTCTCCTCGTGGTTCCGGCCGCTTCGTTTCGGCCGAAGGTCCGCTTCTGAATCAACGCGGAACCGACAGTTGACGGTGGAAGAATCCGCATCTTGCCGTCGGACCGGAAGCGGCCCACGACCCCTGCGATGCGCTGCCGGACCTTTTTTGCGCCGTTTGGGGACCAAGGTCGCAGAGGCTGGCTCAGCTTTGGATGAACCCGCCGCAATTCCCAGGCGAAAGCTTTACGCCGCCTTAACCAAGCGTTTGGAATTCTTGGGATTTTTATCGATAAGGCCTTGATGGAACCCCGCGCGGCCAAGACCGGCCGTCGCGCATTTGGCCTCCCTCGCCATCAAGCGTCGCCGCATTGTTTGCGGCCGAAAGACAAAGTGATCCTTGGCCGACTTCAAATCGCGCAAGGCGTCGGGTTTGTTGCGGCCCGAATCGAGTTGATGGAGAAGTCGATGAAGCTGCCCGTTCTGGCCCTTGCCGGTATCATGGTGTTGCCCCTGCCAGCAGTCCGAGCCGCGCCGATGCTCGCCGCGCCGGCAACGGAAAGCTTGATACATGAGGCAGATGTGAGATGCGCGTATCTGACCGAGGACGGCTACTGCGTGCGGCCGCACAAGAAGCACCAGCATTGGAAATACCGGCATCAT
Source organism: Mesorhizobium sp. LEGMi-168a (assembly GCF_058312955.1). Classification (NCBI taxonomy): domain Bacteria; kingdom Pseudomonadati; phylum Pseudomonadota; class Alphaproteobacteria; order Hyphomicrobiales; family Phyllobacteriaceae; genus Mesorhizobium; species Mesorhizobium sp. LEGMi-168a. The sequence continues at coordinate 109,552 of NZ_JBZEGV010000008.1, read as the reverse complement.
TACCGGCAGGTCTACCGCACCTACGAGCCACAGCCGCCGGACGAGTATTACTGGCGCTACCAGAGTCGGCGACCGATTATCCGGATCATACCCAGCTATCCGCGGCAGGATGACGATAGCTGGGATGGCTGGGACAACTGAGAAGGTGCCCTGGGCCTCACGCGGCCGGAACATCCGCGTTGATGGCGGCCTGATGCGGGGTTATTGAGCGCTTGAATAGAGCCTTGCCTCCGTTACCCTGAGATTTTTGGGAAAGGAGGCAGATAATGAGCGCATCTTTCAGGCTCGGCATTGTCGGCGGCGCGGGCTGGCTGGGCGGCGCCATTGCGGGTGCGGCGCTCTCGGCCGGCGTGGTGCGGGCGGAGGACCTTGCGCTGTCGTATCGGAGGGCGAAGCCCGACCGCTTCCGCGGCGCGTTTTGGACCGACGACAACCAGGCGCTCGCCGACCGCTCCGACATCATCATGCTGTCGGTGCGGCCGCAGGACTGGCCGTCGCTGAGTATCGATGCAAAAGGCAAGCTGGTGATCTCGGTGATGGCCGGGATTCGGCTTGCCGAGATCGGCGAGAAGCACGGCACAGGCCGCGTCGTGCGCACGCTGCCCAACGCTGCGGCCGAGGTCGCGAAATCCTACACGCCGTGGATCGCGAGCAGCGAAGCGACCGAGCAGGACCGCGCCATCGTGCGCGCGATCTTCGCCGGCTGCGGCGTTGAGGACGAGGTCGGCAGCGAGCGCGACATCGACTACCTCACCGGTCTGACAGGCTCGGGCCCGGCCTTCCCTGCCCTGCTGGCGAACGCGATGATGCGGGACGCGATTGCCTTCGGCCTCTCGGCCGACGTCGCGCGCCGCGCCGTCAACACCGTGCTCACCGGCACCGGCCGGCTGCTGGAGCTCAACGACGCCTCACCGGCCGACACGGTGGAAGCCCTCCTCGACTATCGCGGCACCACCGCCGCGGCGATCGAGACGATGCGCGAAGCCGGCTTCGACGAGGCCGTGGCCAAGGGGCTGGCGGCGGCGTTCCTGAAGTCGATCGCGATTGGGAAGGCGTGAGCGGGCGCGCACGCAGCCGCCAATCTCAATCGGTCAAAACTCGATGGATTGCACCAGCTGCCTAGCCTGGCTCAATTCATGCGCGGTTTCCGGATCCTCAGGACTGAAACCGGTATAGGTCGCCATGACATAATCGCGACCGTTGGAAAGATGCCACACGGCGATCAGCTCTTCTTCCCCATCGGAGACGCACTCGACCGAATTGATAGGTCCGGCATTCTCAACCGGCTCATTGAATTTATGAGGCAGGTTTGCACAGAAGTTTGTGATTATCTGGCGCAGGTCACCGATGGTGATATCGGGAAGTTCGCCGTTCTTGTAGCGAGCTATCGAGAACTGGAGCGCCCCGCCAACTAAGGGACCAGCCAGTGTCGGCGGCCACTTGTCATCCAGGTCGTCGGTTATGTCCACCCATTCTGGCGGAAGCTCGAAATGCAATCCGTGAAATTGAACCCACATGACAATCTTCCTAACGGAATGGACCAAGTGGGATAGCAGATCGGCTCAAATGTCCACCACGGTCGGCTGAAGCGGACCTCAGCGACAACTTCCATGGCTTGGCCGATTCGAACCGTCGCTCGGACAGCAGAAGCAAAATGCATCCATTCGCTTCGATATGCCTAATCTTTCGGCAGAAATTCCTGCAATATTAAGTAAAATTTATCGATCTTCGCGCTTAAATTGCATTAGAGCCCCCTTATTCTCTCTGACTTAAAGAATTGATCGCTGAAATATAACTTTTCTCTGTACTATATGGCGATTCCTTGGAACGATAACCTGAATTACAAGTTGATCCGGCATCGATCGGTTGAACTCGTATCGCCCGATTCAAACAGGCCGTGCAGCACGAGGAGATTGTCCGATGACCAGCATCGTCAACGCGGTAGGCGTTCCTCTTCCCTATAGCGGCACGTCCACCCATTGGTTCTCGGCATCAGGCTCTGGGCCGGACTTGTGGGGCACCTCCGGAAATGACACCTTCTATGGAGCCTCCGGTGTCAATGTCACCATGCACGGTAGCTACGGCGATGACATCTATTACCTCTATGCCGCGGGCAACAAGGTGGCCGAGGGGTACGGCGCAGGCATCGACACGATCAGCACATGGATGAGCTACAAGCTCCCTAACAACGTCGAAAACCTCGTCGTCACCAACGCCAACAACTATGCTTTCGGCAATGCGTTGGACAACATCATCACCGCCAAGGCCGGTCATCAGACGCTGGACGGCGGCGCGGGAAACGACGTTCTGATCGACGGCGGCGGCGGCTACGACACTTTCAGCATCACGAACGGCAACGGAAGCGACCTGATCGCCAATTTTGCAGCGACCGATACCGTTCGCCTCAATGGCTACGGCTTCATGTCCTTCGATGCCATCCGGTCGAACATGGTCCAGGCGGGACCGAACGTGGTGCTGAACCTCGGATCCGGCGAGATCCTCATGTTCAAGGACACGACCATCGACAAGTTCCAGCCCAGCCAGTTCGAGCTGCCGATCAACAAGGTCGGCATGACGCTGTCCTTCAACGACGACTTCAACACGCTGAGCCTTCACAATAGCCAGGGCGGCACCTGGGATTCCAACTTCTGGTGGGGGGCGCCGAACGGCAGCACCCTGACCCAGAACGGCGAACTGCAGTGGTATATCGACGCCAATTACGCGCCGACGAGCTCCGTCCATCCGTTCAGCGTGGCAAACGGCGTGCTCACCATCACCGCGGCGCAGACGCCGGCCGACATCAAGCCGCTGATCAACAACTACGAATACACCTCCGGCCTCCTAACGACCCACGACACCTTCTCGCAGACCTATGGCTATTTCGAAATGCGGGCCGACCTGCCGGAAAACACCGGCGCCTGGCCGGCTTTCTGGCTGCTTCCCGAAGACGGCTCGTGGCCGCCGGAATTGGACGTCGTGGAAATGTACGGACAGAGCCCGAACTCGCTTCTGATGACCGCGCACACCCTTGAGACGGGAGTGCACACCAAGATTGGATCGACGGTGAACGTTTTGGATACCCAGGGCTTCCACACCTATGGCCTGCTTTGGACGCCGGACAAGCTCGTCTGGACCTATGACGGCGTGCAGGTGGCGGAAGCGGCGACGCCGTCCGACATGAACAAACCCATGTACATGCTGGTCGACCTCGCGATCGGCGGTCAAGCCGGCGCGCCTCCGGATCATCTAGCCACGCCGGCTCAGATGAAGATCGACTACATCCACGCCTATACGCTGGCCGACGCGCCGGCGAGCACCCTGAGCCTCGCCAGCAGCAGTCTCGCCAGCAGCAGCCTCGCCAGCGCCAGCACCGCCACGTACAGCACCGCCAGCAGCACGCTTCACGGCGGTTCCGAGTTTGGGGGCCACGCGTAAGGTCTCGGGATCATGCAGCGGCGGGGAATGCGGAAATGACTCGACCGTCGGGCCTGCGGCCGGTGTTCCTGCGCGCCATCGCCGATGTCGGCGTCTTCTCGTTGCTGATCAACATCCTGCTCTTGGTGATCCCGCTCTACCTGCTGCAGGTCTATGACCGCGTCCTGCCCTCCTCCAGCGTCGAGACGCTCGCCTACCTCTCGGCCATCGCGGTGCTGGCGCTCGCGTTCCTCGGCTTCCTCGACGCGGTGCGGGCCGTCTACACGCAGCGCGTCGCGGCGACCGTCGACCGCAAGCTGGGCGCCAGGACATTCGCCATTTCGCTCGGCGCAAAATATGCCGGCGGCCTGTCGCCATTGCGCGACCTCGCCTCGGTCTGCGCCTTCATCCGGTCGCGGGGCGTGGCGGTTCTGTTCGACCTGCCCTTCGCTCCTGTCTTCCTGGCCCTGCTCTATCTCATCCATCCGGTGCTGTTCTGGGTGACGGTCGCCGGCGCGGTGGTTCTGCTATTGCTGGTCGTGGCGAACCAGCTTGCGATCGGCAGGAAGGATGCCTTGTCGGCGGAGCGTTCGGCTTTAGCCAGCCAGGCGGAGCAGGTCTTTACCCGCAACGCCGAAACGCTGCGCGCTATGGGCATGGTCGATGGCGCCGCGCGGGTCTGGGGACGGCATGTCGGCGAAGCGCTTATCCTGCATGACCGCTCCGCGAGCGCCAACGCGATTTTCAGCGGCGCTGCGCGGGCGCTGCGCATGATGCTGCAACTCGCGATCCTCGGCGCCGGCGCGTGGCTGGTGATCGGGGGACAGATGACGGCGGGCATGATCTTCGCCTCCTCGCTGGTGTCGTCGCGCGCGCTGCAGCCGCTCGACCAGCTGATCGGCGCCTGGCGCCAGATCGTCGACGCCCGGCGAGCCTGGAAGCGGCTGGAGACGGCGCTTGCGGCGCAGCCGGCCGAGGCGCGGAAGCTGACGCTCCCCGATCCGTCCGGCGCGATTTCCGTGCAGGACGTCTTTTTCATGGCGCCGAATGCCCAGCCCGGCACCGAACCCATCCTCAAGCGGCTGAATTTCCAAATCGGCGCCGGCGAAGCGCTGGCGATCATCGGCCCGAGCGGCGCCGGCAAATCCACGCTGGCGCGGCTCATTGTCGGTGCCACCCAGCCGACCGGCGGCTCGGTCAGGATCGACGGCGCCGACCTCAGGACATGGGACGAAACTCAGCTCGGCAGAAAGATCGGCTACCTCGCGCAGGAGGTGGAGCTCTTTCCCGGATCGATCGCGGAAAACGTCGCCCGTTTCGACGCGCAGGCGGAGGACGGCGCGATCATCGAGGCCGCAAGGCGCGCCGATGTGCATGAGCTGATCCTGGCGCTGCGCGACGGCTACCAAACCAGGATCGGCCCGTCGGACAGGACGCTGTCGGGCGGCGAGCGCCAGCGGATCGGACTGGCGCGCGCCTTCTACGGCAATCCGCGCATCCTCGTCCTCGACGAGCCCAGCGCCCATCTCGACGGCAGCGGCGAAACGGCGCTCGAAGCGGTGCTTGTCGCCGCGCGCGCGGCGGGCGTCACCACCATCGTGATCACGCACCGCCCTTCGATCGCCGCGGCCTGCGACCGCGTGATGCTTTTGCGCGGCGGCATGATCGAGGCCTTCGGCCCGAGCGGCGAGATGCTAAGGCAGCCGGTTGCCGGCAAGGGCGCTCCCGCGCAGCAGGGCACGGTGGTGACCGGATCGTTCACGCCGACGATCCGCGCCCCCGGCATCCGCTTCGGGTCGTAGGCGATGACGGTCGAGAGCCTAACCTGGGACGGCCAGCCGCGCACCGACTTCCGGCGCGTGGCATTCGCCGGATATGCGGCAATCGCGCTCTTCGTCGGGTGCTTCGGCTATTGGGCGGCGAGCGCGCCGCTGTCCGGCGCGGTGATCACGCAGGGCACGATCTCCGCGACCGGCGGCAACATCCTGATCCAGCAGCCCGAGGGCGGCATCATCCAGCAACTGTTGGTCCATGAAGGCGACCGCGTGCAGCAGGGCCAGGATCTGATCCTCCTTGACCGGACGGCCGCGCAAGCCGATCTCAATCGGCTGACGAGGCAGTCGATCGCGCTGAAGGCAACCGCGGCGCGGCTCGAGGCCGAGCGCGACGGGCTGGACAGGCTGGCGCCGATCACTGACGCGGCACCCGCGCCGTTCCAGCAGGACTTCCAGAACCTACTTCGCGAACAGCAGAAGGAGTTCGACGCAAGACTCGCCCGCTTCCGCTCCGAACAGTCGATCATGGCGCAACGGGTCGCCATGCATCGCGAGTCGGTCGTGGGCCTGAACGCCCAGAAGCTTGCCATCGAGCAGCAGTCGGAAGTCGTCAAGAAGGAGCTCGGCATCAAGACCGGGCTCCTGGACAAGGGCCTCACCAACCGCACCGAATATTCGCAGCTTTTGCGCTCAGAGGCCGACCTCGTCGGCCAGGCCGGCGCGCTGGAGGCCAATCTTGCCGCCGCCAACAGCCAGATCGTCGAAGCCCAGGTGCAGGTCGAGCGCCTGACCACGCAACGCGTCGAGGAAGCGCTGACCAAGCTCGACGACGTCCGCACCAACCTCGCCGACATCGAGGAGCAGATCGGGGCGGCCGAGGCGGTGCTGCAACGCACGACGATCAAGGCGCCGGCGGCCGGCATCGTCGTGTCGTCGACCTACAATTCCAAGGGCAGCGTGATCGCCCCCGGCGAGAAGATCATGGAGATCCTGCCCACGACGTCGGGCCTCAACGTCGACGCCAAGCTCAGGCCGAAGGACGTCGACCAGGTCCGCGTCGGCCAGCCGGCGAAACTCAGGCTGTCGGCGCTCAACATGCGGCTGACGCCCGAAGTCTCGGCCACCGTGAGCGAGATCTCCGCCGACCGCCTGATCGACCAGGCGACGCGCGAACCCTATTTCCGCGCCAAGCTGAAGATCGCCGACGCCCTGCCGCCCGGCGTCAAGGCCGAGCAGCTTTATCCCGGAACGCCGGTCGAGGCCTTCATCAACACCGGCGACAGGACCTTCTTCGAATATCTGGCACGGCCGATGATAGACTCCTTCGCGCGGGCGTTTGCGGAGCGGTAGGAGTCCGCGCTTCGACTGGCCGATCTACGACTAATACGTGGCGAATATTCTCTTCAGATCGCCGTGGTCATGCGTTCTTGCAAGGCCGAGGCCGAGCAGAATTCGCGCTTTCTGCGGCGAGAGGTTGTCGGCGGCGAATATGCCGATGGCGCGGTGCCTGGCGCTGTCGAGCGCCGCTCCGCTTCCGACCCTGGACGATTGCAGGGCCACGACGCCGTTCGAGATCGCCTCTTCGAGCGCCTCGACTTCCGCCGGGGTGCCCATGCCCGGTGCGAAGCCCGCAAGCACGATGCCTTTGGCGCCGGCAGCCGCGAACGCACGTATCGCCGTTCCGTCCGAGCCCGCATAGCTGTAGGCCACATCGACGCGCGGCATTGCAACGATGTCCGCAATCGAAAACTCGCTTTCCAGAGTGTGCAGTCGCTCGGTTCGGCGATAGTAGCGGACCGTCTCGCCGTCGACCTGACCGAGCATGCCGAAATCCGTGGACTGGAAGGCATGCAGGCGGAAAGTCGACCGTTTGCTAACATCACGCGCCGCATGGATTTCGTCGTTCAGCACGACCAGAACGCCGCGACCGCTTGATTCAGGCGACACAGCAACCCTGATCGCACTGACCAGATTCGCCTGCGCATCCGACGAAATGCCGTTCAGCGGCCGTTGCGACCCCACGACAACCACGGGAATTGTGAGCTTCAGCGTCAGCGAGAGGCAGTAGGCGGTCTCCTCCAGTGTTGCGGTGCCGTGGCCGATGACGATGCCCGCGAGTTCGGGGTTATCACCGGCGAGCCTGGTGCAAAGCAGCGCCAGATCCCGCCAGTCGTCGGCGGTGACCGCGGTGCTCTCGATATTCTTGAAACGAACCGGCGTCACGCGGGCCAAACCGCCCAATGGCGGCACCTTCGCGATGATGTCTTCGGCGTGAAGTCTGTTGTCGTTGTTTCCGTAATCCAGGACATCGAACGCATCCTTGCCGATCGAGGCGATCGTTCCGCCGGTTCCGATGAACGCCACTTCAGGCACTACACTTGTCATATGCTGCGGTCATTCCGTCGCGGCGCCGCCGAGCACACCTTGTTGCGCCAGCAGGCGATATTTCTGGATCACCGTTTGATAGCGCAAAGGATCAGCGAAAAGCGAGACCTCGAAGAGTTCTTCGGCCTCCTGCCGCGACAGAAGCGCCATCTCGACCGCCGCATCCTTAACCAGCAGGCCTCGCTCGGCGGCGAAGCGCGCCACGGATCCGGCTTTGGGATAGTCGAAGACCGCCGCGATTGCCGTGGACAATGCCAGCGACCCCTCTGCCGCCTTGCGGCATGTCGCCTCGTTGGCCGTAAGCCCCGCGATGCACTTCGAAACGAGCAAGGGGATTGTTCGGTCGATCAGCACGATCGACTCGGTGACGGCATTGAGAATGATCGATTCCCAGACATTGAGGTCGAGTTCGCCCTCGCAGGCGCGCGTGACGGTGGCGTCGTTGCCGAGGACGCGGAAATAGACCTGGATGGCCATTTCCGGAATGACCGGGTTGATCTTGCCGGGCATGATCGACGAGCCCGGCTGCACCGCGGGCAACGTGATCTCGGACAGGCCGGCGCGCGGACCCGACGACATCAGCCGCAGGTCGGCGCACATCTTGGCGATCGACAGCGCCAGCGCTTTCAGCACGCCGGAGACCGCTATCCATTGGTCGGCGTTCTGCAGCCCGTCGAAGAAGTTCTCGTCCGGCTCCAACGCAAGCGCGGTGATGCGGCTGAGCTCAGCGTAGATTTCGCTTTTGTAGCCGGCCAGCGCACCGAATTCGGTCCCGACCGCGGTGGCGCCGAGAGGCAGGTGCAGACATTTCTGCTTCACGGCGCCCAGCTCGCGCAAGATGCGCTGGAACCCATGCCTGTAGCCCGACAATTGCTGGCCAAGGGTGATCGGCAGTGCATCCTGGAAGCAGGTGCGCGAGAGTTTTATTACGTCGGCGACCTCCGACTCTTTGGCGGCCAGCGCCTCGACCAGCATCGACACGGTGCCCTCAAGCCGCGCCAGCAATTCATGCACGGCGAGTTTCATCGCCGAGGGGATGACGTCGTTGGTCGACTGCGCCATGTTCACATCCGTGTTGGGATGCACACGGTCATAACCCTTGCGGCCGGTCAGGGTTTCGTTGGCCCGGTTCGCCAGAACCTCGTTGACGTTCATGTTGGCGGCGGTGCCGCCGCCGCCGTGGTAGATGTCGACGCAGAACTGCGACGGCTCGAAGTTTTCCAGGCAATATTTGCCGGCCGCGACGATCGCCTCGGCGATTTCCTTGGGCAGTCCGCCGGCTGCCAGATTGGCCAACGCAGCGGCCTGCTTGATGCGGATGACGCTCTCGATAAAGCCTGGAATGTCGGCAATCGTCTTGCCCGAGATGGAAAAATTCTCGTGCGCGCGGACCGTCTGGATGCCGTAGTAATGGGCGTTGTCGATGCGCCGGCTGCCCAGCGCGTCCGTCTCGATGCGCTCGCCATCGCTGCCTGCCGACCCTGGCAAAGTCTCGTTCATGTCGAATTCCTTGGTTTGGATAGCGGCGAGGTTAGAGAACCTTGTCCAGGAATTCCCTGGTCCGCTTATCCTGAGGGTTGGCGAAAAATGCCTTTGGCTCGCCCTGTTCGACGATCACGCCCTTGTCTGTGAAAAAGATGCGGTTGGCTGCCTCGCGCGCAAACCGCATCTCATGGGTCACCAGGATGCATGTCATGCCGTCCTCGGCGACTTTCCTGACGGCGCTGAGCACTTCCTTGACCATTTCCGGATCGAGCGCCGCCGTCACCTCGTCGAACAGGATCACTTCCGGCTGCATGCAAAGCGCGCGGGCAATAGCCACGCGTTGCTGCTGTCCGCCCGACAGCTCGCCCGGATAGGAAAGTGCCTTCTCCGTGAGACGCATCCCGGCAAGAAGGTCGCGCGCCCGCTCCTCGACGTCCTTGCGCGGCTCCTTGAGCACCTGGATCGGCGCCATGGCGACGTTTTCGAGCACGGTCTTGTGCGGAAAGAGATTGTATTGCTGGAACACCATGCCGACACGATGCCGCAGCGCCACTTTGTCGACCTTGGGGTCCGTTACCGTGATGTCACCCACCTGGATGACGCCATGGTCGACCGGGGTCAGCCCGTTGATGGTCCTCAGGATCGTCGACTTGCCGGAGCCGGACGGGCCGATGATGGCCACCACCTCGCCCTTGGCGACGCCGAGTTCGACGTCGCGCAACACTTCGAAGCTTCCGAACGCCTTACGAACGCCCTTCAGCGAGACCAAGGTTCGACCTTCAGTCGCGATTCGCATGAGAAACTCCTCAGACGGTTCGGAAGCGCCGCTCGAGCGCGTTGCTGATGCGGGAAATCGGATAGGTGTAGAGGAAGAACATCACCAGCAGGGTGACATACATCGGGATCAGGAAGCTGGCCTGCGCCTCGGACTGCACCGCCGCCTGGGTGCGTGCCAGCGCTTCCTCGACGCCGACGATCGAAGCCAGCGGCGTCGCCGTGATGAGCAGCGCATAAAGGTTCATCCACGGCGGCAGCATGCGCGTGATGCACTGAGGCAGGATGATGCGGAACAGCGTGACGGACCTGGAATAGCCAAGCGCCTCGGCGGCCTCCCACTGGCCCTTCGGGATAGACCCGATCGCGCCGCGCACGATCTCCGAAAAGTTGGCCGCCACCGGCACGCTGAAGCCAAGTGTGGCGCGCAGCCAGCTCGGCACGTTGTAGGCAGCACCGGAAATCGTGATCGAATACGGCATCAGGAAGATGCAGTAGAACAGCAACACCAACCAGGGAGCATTGCGGAACAGCTGGGTGGCGAGACGCGAGAAACCGCCGACCAGGCGGACGTGCGAGATCTGGCCAAGCCCCAGGAATACTCCTGCAGCCGTGCCGAGCACGATCGCCAGAACGCTCATCAGCACGTTGAGCCCAAAGCCCCAGACCACGAAGGGTAGCCAGCGGAGAACATCGGCGAAGATGGATGTCTCTGACATCGAGCCCACTCCCCTTCAGCTCGCGCCAAAGCCAGGCAGGCGCATCGCTGCCTGGACGCGGCCGATGATCCACACCACGATCCCGGTCAAAAGCAGGTAGATGGCCAGCATGACGTTCATCATCTCGAAAGTGTTGAGGGAGTCCGACCAGATCTGGTTGGACACGTAGAGCAGTTCCGCCACGCCGATCGCATAGGCGACCGTTGTAGACTTCGTCAGATCGACCAGGTTGTTGGCCAGCGAGGCAAAGGAGAAGCGGAGTCCCAGCGGCGCCACGACGTAGCGGAACGCCTTGAAGCGCGAGTAGCCCAGCGCCAGCGCCGCTTCCTCGTAGGAACCGTGCACGGCGCCGATGCCGGAGCGGAAAGTCTCGACGTTGAAGGCGCCGGCGTAGAGCGATAGCGCGATCACCGCCCAGGTGAAGTTTCCAATCAGCGGCACTGGCAGGCCGATGGCGTTCTGTCCGACTGGCATCAGGCTGCCGACGGCAAAATAGAAGAAGTACATCTGCACCAGGAGCGGCGTGTTGCGGATGAGCGCCACATAAGCGCGCACCAGCATCGCGGCCGGCCCCCTGGACAGGCCGAGTATCGCTGCGCCAATGCCGCCGATCACGATGCTGAAGAACGTGCAGACGACGACCAGGGCGCAGGTGGTGGCGAGCCCCGAGACGAAGCGTTCGAAATCGAACGCGTCGTAGAGGATCGTCAGGTTGATGCCCGACGCCTTCAGGTCGAGCGCGAATTGACGAAAGACTTCAAGCATTGCCCGCTCCCGTGAAGAGGCAACCGGTTCCCCGGGGGAACCGGCGCGATCAGAGCATGACCGACGAGATTGACGCGGCCTATCGGGACGTCATCCTGGCCTGAGGAACCTTTCGCTCACTGCGTGGCGAGGTGATCCTTCAGCGCCTCGTGCATCTTGCGCAGATAGGCGGATTCGGCGATGCCGTTGGCCTTTTCGAGTTCAAGCAGCTTGCCGGAGCGGTGCCAGTTGGCGATCGCGCCAGCGACCAGCACGCCCCACGGCTTGTCGAGATCGGCCTTGCGGACGGCAATGCCCCAGGGTGCGTCGTCCTGGGTCGGCAGCGGCATGTAATAGTCCGCCCATTTCGGGTCGGCGAGCTGCACGTTGATCATATTGTCATCGGATAGCACGCCGATGCAGCGGCCCTGCTGCAAGGCGCTGTCGACCTCCGCGGTGCCGGCAAAGGCCAGCAGCTCGAGCTTGAACTTCTCCTGCGCCGGCTTGTTGTACCAGGCGCCCTGGATGGCGCAGATGGTCTGGCCGGCCATTTCGTCCCACTTCGTCGCCTTCACTTTCTTCGGCAGCAGGATGTTGTAGCCCGACGAATAGTAGTTCGGATGGACGAAGCCGACGACCTGGCGGCGTTCGGCCGTGTCGGTCGCCGAGGCGATCATCAGGTCGATCTGCCCCTGGGCGAGAAATTCGAAGCGATTGGCCGAGTTGACCTTGACGATCTCGACCTTGGCGCCGAGGAGCTCGCCGAGCGCTTTGGCGAGATCCACTTCCATGCCGGCGAAGCTGCCGTCCGCCGCCCGGTAGGACCACGGCTTGTAGTCGTCCTTGGTGCCGACTTTCAGCACCTTCGTCGCCTCGATCTTGCACAAGGTGTCGTCGCCGCAGTCGAGCGTCTCGGCGTGCGCGACGGCCGCGCCAAGCCCGAGGATCAACCCGAATGCGAAGGTTTTCAACGCTTTCATCGTCATCTCCGTCCGTGAGTGTTCAATATCCCTCGCCTCCGCGAAGCGACGGCTTCGCGGGCGCTTTTCTTTTTTGTCGGTTTGTTTCGCGAAGGCTCCTTCCCGTTGCGGCCTTCGCGGACATGAATGACGCCACGGACGGTTGGCCGCAATTGCTTTTCGGCGTATGTACTCAGATTAATGGAAAGTATGATCTCAATTAATGAAGAGAGAAAATTCCGATGAAGGGCGGCATCGACCTCAGGATGCTTGAAATTGCCGCGGTGGCCATTGAAAGCGGTAGCATGAGCGCGGCCGGATCACGCCTCGGCCTGACCCAATCCGCGGTGTCGCAGGCCGTGCGCCGTGTCGAGAAGGAGATTGGCGCCAAGCTTCTGCACCGCGAGCGTCGGCCGCTGGCTCCGACCCACGCGGGAAGCGTGCTGGCTGTCCAGGTTCAGGAGGTTGTTCAGCGGGTAGGCCGGGCGGTCGACGCGGTGCGCTCGGCGGTGGCGATGCCGGAGCGGCTGGACCTGCGGCTCGGCCTGGTCGATTCCTTTGCCGGCACCATCGGCGCCTACCTCGTCAAAGAATTGGTGGACGGGGCGCTGGCGCTGCGGCTCACCGCATGGTCGGGCCTCGCCTATTCCCATACCGAGGCGCTGATGCGCCACGCTATCGACGCGGCCGTCACCTCGGACCCGATGGAGGGCCTCGACGACGTCGTGCGCTATCCGCTGTTTCGCGAACCCTATCTGCTGCTGGTGCCGAAAAATCTCGGCGCCGATTGCAGGGACCAGGACCTGCGCGAAATCCTATCCCGTCGCCATCTGATACGACTTAGCGCGCGCTCGCACAGCGGCTCGCAAATCGAGCGGCACTTGCGCCGACTTGGCCTGGAGCCACCGCGCATGCTCGAATTCGACACTTCCGACGCGCTGGTCGCTATGGTGGCGACCGGCGTCGGCGTCGCCATCACGACCCCGCTCTGCCTGCTCCAGGGCGCTGCCTTTGTCGACGGCGTCGAGGTGATGCCGCTGCCGGGACCGGGATTTTCGCGCCAGTTGACCTTCGTCACCCGCCGCGAGGAGTTCGTCACGCTCGGGCCGCGCGTTGCGGAACTCGCCCGCAACATCGTCAGAGCAAGAGCCTTGCCTCGGTTCCTCAAGCTTGCCCCGTGGCTTGAACCCAAGATGGAATGGATGATGTTAAGTCCCGACAGCAACGGCTAAAATCCTCCGTTGCGGCTGGTCGAAAGCCGCCCTTCCCTGCCCCTTGGCCGGATGTTTCCCGGCAGCCAAGGCGCGCGACGCCATGCGCGCGCCGCGTTCGCGGAGCGGTAAGAGGGGCGGTCGCCATGCATGCGCAGCTTTCCTCCCCCCAGCAGCAACGTGCCCCGCTCAGACGGCGATCTGAAGCGCGCCGTAACGTTTTACTTCGGCTTCGATTTCCCTGACCAAAGTCTCCAGCGCGGGATTTCGGGCGTTGCGCGCGCGCCTGACCACATAGGCGAGGTCCGGAGGCTTGGGGAAATCCTTGTCGACAATCTCCATGCCGGGTTGCAGGTGCCGCTGGCTCAAGAGCGCGACGCCGAGCCCCGCGATCACGCCTGCGATGATGCCGGCCGCGCTGGAGCATTCGAACACGGTCTCGAACACCGTTCCCTCATCCTGCCCAAGATCGAGGCCCCAACGCCGATAGAAACAGTCTTCATCGAAGGAAAGGAACGGGATCGGCTTGTCCTTCGACAGCACCAGGTCGGGAGACTTCACCCAGTGCAGCGTTTCGCGAAACAGGACGATGTCAGCGGGGCGCACCTCGTGCTGGAACACCTGGACGATTGCCGCATCAAGGGCGCCTTGGCTGAGCTGCTCCCGCAGGACGAGGCTCATGCGCACCTGCGTGCGCACGCTCACCTCGGGGTAAAGCCGGCGGAACCGGCCAAGAATGCGTGAGAGATCCGTACAGGTCGTATCCTCGGTCATGCCAAGCGCGATCTTGCCTTGCAGCGTGCTTTTCGAAAGGCTCAGGATCGCTTCGTCATGAATGCCCAGGATGCGCCGCGCATAACCCAGGAGATCGTGCCCGGCCGTGGTGAACATCGGCGCGTTTGCCTTGCGGCTGAGGATCTCGCAGTCGAGGCTGGTTTCCAGCCTCCGGACCTTGTGGCTGACAGCCGACTGCGACAAGCCGAGAACCTCGGCCGCACGCGTGACGCCGCCATGCTTCTCGATCGCGACCAGCGCCCGCAAGGCATCGACATCCAGGCGGCGGCTCATCACTCCAGCCATGACAATCCTCGTTCGGAATGAAAGCGACGCGCCAACTTCTGACGCAGAACCGGTTTTCAGGCAAACGAGTATGCCATCTTTCGCGGCTATTTCATGAGCGTATCGAAATTTGTCATGTGCAACGGCGCATACGTGTCGCCATAAGTCTGCGCCAAACATTGCCCGTGATCCGCTTCCGGAACACGGACGTCGCATGAACGAAGAGCCCCGTGACACTCCCGCAGAACAAGACCCATCCCCTCATATGGCCGATCGTGGCGGCCGCCCTGGTCGTGAGCTGGAGTTCCGGCTTCGTCGGCATCCGCTACGCCAGCGAGGACGCCGATGTCATGCTGGTCCTGTTCTGGCGAACCTTGTTGTCCGGATTGATCCTCCTGCCCTTTGCTCTGCTGATCGGGCCGCGCATCAGCGTGCGTGCCTTGATCCAGCAGATGGCGTTCGGCGTGGCGACGATGTTCCTCTATCTGGGCGGGTTCGCTTTAGCCATCGGCCAGCGCGTGCCGACGGGCCTTGTCGCACTGATTTCCGATCTCGTCCCGCTCGCCATCGCAGCCTTGTCGCAGCCCATTCTGGGCCACCGCTTGACCGGGAGGCAATGGAGCGGAACGGCGCTGGGGGTGACAGGCGTCCTCATCGTCTCGCTGGACAGCCTGAGCCTCGGGACGGCGCCGGTCTGGGCATATGTCCTCACCGTCGCTTCCATGATGGTCTTCGCCCTGGCGACCGTGGTGCAGAAGCGCATAGGCACGATCGATATGCCCATCCATCAGAGCCTGTGCATTCAATGCCTGACGGCAGCTAGCCTCTTTGCTTTCTGCGCCGAATGGAATGGCGGGCTGACGCCGCCTCTCGATGGCCGTTTCCAGTTTGGCATGGCATGGCTGGTGCTGTTTTCGACCTTCTTCTGCTATGGCGTCTACTACATGAGCCTGCGCCACTACAGCGCCGCGCAGGTCAGCAGCGTGATCTATCTCAGCCCGCCGGTGACGATGCTCTGGGCGTGGCTGATCTTCGGCGAGCCGCTGTCGACGGCGATGTTTTTCGGACTTGCGGTGACGCTGTTCGGTGTCTGGCTCACGTCATCGCGCAGCGCAGCATCGAAGGTCGCGGCGGGTCTGAGCTCGGTCGAGCAGCCTATCGGATAATCATGGACCTCAAGGAGATAAACCCCGTGAAGCTAACAGATTTCAAGGCCCTGACGTTCGACTGCTACGGCACCCTGATCGATTGGGAATCCGGCATGATCGACGGCCTGAAGCCGCTGACCGAGCGGGCTGGCCGCAGCTTGACCCGCAACGAGATACTCGAGGCCCACGCCCGGCACGAAGCCAGCCAGCAGAAATGGACCCCGCAAAAGCGCTACCGCGAGCTTCTGGCTATCGTCTACAAACGGCTCGCCGAGGAATGGGGCGTCGTCGTCACTCCAGAGGAATGCACGGCCTATGGCGAAAGCGTGAAGGACTGGCCGGCCTTTGCCGACTCCGCGAAAGCCCTGCAATATCTCAAGCGGCACTACAAGCTGATCATCCTGTCCAATGTCGACAACGCAAGCTTTTCGTTCAGCAACAAGAAGCTCGGCGTCGATTTCGATGCGATCTACACGGCGGAGGATATCGGCTCCTACAAGCCTTCCGAGCGCAATTTCGACTATATGCTGGAAAAGCTCGGGACCATCGGCGTCGCGAAGGGACAGATCCTGCACACGGCCGAAAGCATGTTCCATGATCACGTTCCCGCCAGCCGCATTGGCCTGGCGTCGTGCTGGATCTATCGCCGTCACGCCGACCAGGGTTTTGGCGCCACGATGCACCCCGGCGACATGCCGAAGGTGGATTTCCGCTTCGACAGCATGGCGGACCTCGTGAAGGCGCACATTGCAGAATTGGGTGGCTGATAGCTGAGCCGTCGACCGGACTTTCTTCCAGCACGTCGCCTGGCAATGTTGGATTATTTTGCGCGGGCGTTCACGGAGCGGTGGGCGCAGCGACAAGCCGCTGGCCACCGTTCTCACAGCCAAGACCGTGTTCGCCATCGGCCTCGTTTCGTGGCGGTCTTCTCGCGGCAGGATTCAGTCCGCGAGCCTTGGAACTAAAGACGTGCGAGACTGTTCAGCTATAGCTTTGATACGACGCTGACGCCCCCGGCCGGTTGCGCACGCGGGCGCTTCTGAGGAGTCTTTCACCATGAAGTTTTCATCCAGGTTTCGTTCAGTCGCGGTTGCCGTCATCGCGGCCGCTGGCGTTAGCCTTGCCAGTGTTGCGCATGCCGACAGCGGTTCGATCCGCTTTTCTGTCTACAAGGCGGCCTTCTTCATCGGCGGTTCGGGTGGCGAGGGCACGCTGACCTTCCATGGCCGCCACTATCCGATCTCGATCGGCGGCATCTCGGGCGGCCTCGCCTTCGGTGCCTCCAAAACCTATTTCAAAGGCACCGTGCGCAACATACGCCGCGTCCGAGACGTGACGGGGGTGTATGGCGCAGCCGGCGGCGGCGGCGCGATCGGCAGAGGCGCCCAGGTGATCGTCATGACCAACGACAAGGGCGCCCGACTCGAACTCACCGGCCGGCAGGTAGGCCTGCAGGTCAACGCCGATCTCAGCGGCATGAGCATCGGGCTGAGGTAAGGGCCGCCGCTCCGTTCGTCGTTGATGAACCCGATTTGCCAAGGTGAGCCGCTGGCGGCATGATCTGCCCCGGCTCCCCTGCACGGCCTTTGGCGCAATCGCGAGCACCCGTCTGGCAGAATGGAATTTGGACCGCCGCCTGTGGACATCGCGGCGGCAATGAAACAATCTTCACTGCGGGAACACCAAGCGCTTCGAAGAAAGCGCGGACCTTCGGGTGCGCATGAAAAATCGATGGACCTTGTATGATCCACGGCTGGCCTGGATGCTGATCGCGCCGGTGCTGTTGCTGCTGATCTTCTTCCTGGTGCTGCCGATCGCCGTGATGGCGGTCTATACATTCTTCACCTTCGTCACCGCCGGCGTGGAGACCAGCGCGTTGACGGCCGCCAACTGGCACGAATTCCTCACCGACAGCTACTATCACGGCTTCCTGTTGAAGACGCTGCGTGTCGGCGCCATGACGGCGCTGCTCTGTGGCGTGCTCGGCTATTTTCCGGCCTATTTCATCTGGGCCACCAGCTTCAAGCACAAATGGCTGCTGCTTCTCCTGCTCATCGTGCCGTTCTGGATCAGCTTCACCATCCGCACCTTTTCCTGGATCAACATCCTCGGCGAACAGGGCGTCATCAACGTCGCGCTCTTGAAAATGGGCATCATCAGCGAGCCGCTGCCGATGCTCTACACCGAGGGCGCGGTGATCATGGGGCTGCTGCATTTCCTGCTGCCCTACATGATCCTCAACGTCTATGTCAGCCTGGAGAGCATCGACCGCACGCTGATTGCGGCGGCGCGTTCGATGGGCTGCACCAGCGCGCAGGCGTTCCGCGAGGTCACGCTGCCGCTCTCGCTGCCGGGCTTGGCGGCGGGCCTGCTGCTCTGCTTCGTGCTGGCGGCCGGCAGCTATGTGACGCCGCAGCTTCTGGGCTCGGGCCGCGACGCGCTGTTCGGCAACCTGATCTACGACACCATCATGGGAGAGCTGAACTGGCCGATGGGCGCAACGCTTTCGATCGTGCTGTTCGTCGTTCTCGGCTTCTTCGCCGCCATCTACACCCGCTACATGGGCATGTCGCAGATCGTCAAAGGACTTGGTGGATGATGAAGCCTGCGAGGCCGAACAAGGAAGGCAAATGGGCGTGGCGGCTCACAAGCTTCGTCACGCTCTGCGTCTACATCTTCATGTTCGCGCCGATCGTGGCGACCGTCATCCTGTCGTTCAACGCCTCGATGTTCGGCGGCTTCCCGATGACCGGGTTCAGCCTGCAATGGTACGGTAAGCTGATGGCCAACGAAGCGGTGCTGGCCGCCTTCCGCACCTCGCTGTGGATCGCCTTGGTCACCGCGGTCGCCACCACCGCGATCGGCGTCGTCACGTCGTTCGCGCTGGTGCGTTTCGATTTCCCCGGCAAGCAGACGCTGAGCACGCTGGTGATCCTGCCGGCGCTGGTGCCGGAAACCATTTTGGGCGTCGGCCTCCTGGTGCTGATCAAGGCGGTCGACCAGCCGAGGACCCTGCTTCTCCTGGTGCTCGGCCATATCCTGCTTGCCGTGCCCTATGTGGTGCTGATCACCCAGGCGCGCATGGTCGGCATCCGGCGCGTCTATGAGGAGGCCGCGCTTTCGCTCGGCGCCTCGCGCTTCTCGTCCTTCTGCGAGATCACGCTGCCGCTGCTCATCCCGGCGGTCGTGGCGGGCGCGCTGCTCGCCTTCACCATCTCGTTCGACAACACCTCGGCCAGCCTGTTCTGGCGGCCGGCCGGCGTCGAGACCATGCCCACCCAGATCCTTTCGATGCTGAAAATCTCGATCAGCCCGGAGATCAACGCGCTCGGCACCGTCATGATCCTGGTGACCGTCGGCATCCCGCTGATCGGCGGCCTGATCCTGCAAAGCCTGACCAGATTGAAAAGACGCGGCGAACCCAAGGAGGAAGCACGATGAAACTGACCACCACCAAGCGGCTGGAACGGCTGCACGACCGCTACGTCAACGGCGATCTCAGCCGCCGCACGTTCCTGTCTCTCACTGCCGCCGCCGCGGCCTCGGCCGGTCTCTCCATGCCGTGGATGAGCCGGGCGCTCGCCGCGGTCGAACAGGTCCGCTTCGACGGCTGGGGCGGAACGGTGCAGGACGCGATCGACAAATATGCCTTCCAGCCTTACACGGCCAAGACCAAGATCAAGGTGGTTCAAGGCACGTTCGGCGACGAGAACGAGATCATCACCAAGATCAAGACGGCCAAGCCCGGCGACTTCCAGATCGTGCATTCGTCCGGCGTCAACTACTACATCAAATACATCAATGCCGGCATGAACTCGGAGATTAACGAGGCCAACATTCCCAACATGGCGAATGTGCTGCAGCCGATGATCGAGCCGTTCCGCAAGCTGACGCCAAAGCTCTCGGCCGTGCCTTACGACTACGGCACCACCGGCATCGCCTACAACACCAAGGTGATCTCGCCGGAGGAGGCGAAGGAAAAAGGCGCCGGCCTGCTGCTCGACAAGAAATATGCCGGCAAGGTCGGCGGCTATGCCGACATGACCACGCGCGTCTGGTACGCGGCTCTGGCCACCGGACAGGACCCCAACAACATCAAGGACATGGACACGATCTGGGCCAAGGTGCGCGAGACGCGCGACCTCGCCAAGAAGTTCTGGAGCTCCGGTGCGGAGCTGATGGACCTGCTCTCCAAGGGTGAGATCGTGGTGACCGATGCCTGGTCGGGCCGCGTCGCCGCCTTGCAGGACCAGGGCCATCCGATCGGCTATCTCGATCCGGCCGGCTCCTATGCCTGGATGGAGGACATGCTGATCCTGAAAGGCTCGCCGATGGCCGAGTGCGAGGAGCTGATCAATTTCATGCTCGATCCGGCGACTTCCATCGCGGTGGCCGAGGGCCAGAGCTATCCGCCGTCGCTCGACCCGACCAAGGTCAAGCTCACCGAGAAGATCGAGAAGTTGCCGGCCTTCGACAAGACCGGCTCGATGAAGGCGCTGACCTTCGCCGATCCGGTCTACTGGGCGACCAACGAGGACGCCTGGACCAAGCAGTGGGACAGGATCGCGAAAGGTGCCTGACAGCCGCGTGTCGTCATCAGATCCCCGGCCGGTCTCGGCCGGGGCACCCTCCCCCGCCGCCGGCGGACCTGCCTTCGGCATGGGCGCGGAAAAGCCGGCGGTCGAGTTCCGCGACATCGACATCGCCTATGGCAAGTTCGTCGCGGTGCGCAATTTCTCGCTGTCGATCCGCAAGGGCAGCTTCGTCACGCTGCTCGGGCCGTCGGGCTGCGGCAAGACGACGATCCTGCGCTCCATCGCCGGGCTGGTCGACATTTCGAGCGGTCAGATCATGATCGACGGGCGGCGGGTCGACGATGTGCCGATCTACAAGCGCAATATCGGGCTGGTGTTCCAGAGCTACGCGCTGTTCCCGCACAAGACCGTGTTCGACAATGTCGCCTTCGGCCTGAAATACCGCAACGTCCCCAAGCCCGAGATCGCGCGCAAGGTGGGCCAGGCGCTCGACATGGTGCGGCTGCCGGGCAGCGAGAAGAAACTGCCCTCGCAGCTGTCGGGCGGGCAGCAGCAGCGCATCGCGCTGGCGCGGGCCATCGTCTTCGAGCCGCAGGTGCTTTTGCTCGACGAGCCGCTGTCGGCGCTCGACGCCAATATGCGCGAGGAAATGCGCGTCGAGATCAAGAAGATCCAGAAGGCAACCGGCATCACCGCCATCTTCGTCACGCATGACCAGGAAGAAGCGCTCTCCATGTCGGACCGCATCGTGGTGATGAACGCAGGCTCGGTGGAGCAGATCGGCACGCCGGAGGAGGTCTACGAGCGGCCTGCCACCGCCTTCGTCGCCGATTTCCTCGGCAAGGCCAACATGCTTGCCGGCACCGTCAGCAAGTCCGACGGGCCGACAGCAGTCACGCTTGCCGCTGGCCAGACAGTCCATGTGGCGTCTCCGCGGCCGCTGGCGCAGGGAAGCAAGGTCACCGTCGTGGTCCGGCCGCAGAAACTGTCGGTCGGTGCGGCAGCGAGCGCCAACCGGCTGTCCGGCCGCGTCGTGTCGACCTCCTATCTCGGCGGCAGCGCCATCTACGAGATCGACATCGGCGGCAAGACGAGCGTGCGGGCCAACGCCCCGATCAACGGCCGCGTCGTCCGCGAGGGCGAGACCATCGAGGTCGGGTTCGATCCGGGCGGCTGCGTTCTGCTCGACGAGAGCGGGCAGCGGATTTCGTAAGACGCCGCCTTCTCCTGGAGATTGCTTCTCCATCAACAGCAGGCCCGCTTCACCGCGCGGTCTCGCGGCTTCGGGGCTAATGAGCGATGAGCTCGGCAAAGGCGCTCAGCCGGCGCCTCAGACACAATTCAGAAACACTCCAGAAACACTTCAGAAAAACTCCAGAAATCGTTCGGGCGTAAAATTGACGCGAGAGGGTCGTTCATCGGCTGCAGCACTGCAGCACTTGTTCGGATTGGCGACAAGCGATGCAAAGGTTCTCGATCAGCTTGATGGGTGCGTTGCTCGGCATGTCGCTCATCACCGGCCCGGTTGAAGCTGGCGGGGCAAAGGCTGCGACCACCCGGACCGAGCGCTGCACCAATCTCAGCCGCCAAGTTGACGAAGCCCTCGAAACGCATGCCGCGTCAACGCAGGTCACCGCGGCGAAAGCACTGCAAAGAAAGGGAAACCGGTTCTGCGCCAACAAGAAGCAGGCACAGGGAATCCGGATGCTCGCGAATGCTCTGAAGCTGCTTGGAGTAACACCGATCGACCCGGATGCAGTGACACCCAAAACCGACCTGCACAGTAAGGAGAAAAAGCCATGAAAAAGTCCCTCCTTTCCGCCCTAGGTCTGGCTGTTGCTCTCGCCTTCGCCATGCCGGTCCTCGGCAACGCAGCCGCCACCACGACCGCCGCTCCGGCTGCCACCGCTCCGGCGAAGGCCGCCCCGAAGAAGGTTGCCGCCAAGAAGGTCTGCAAGGTGACCAAGACGCACAAGTGCCCGGTGAAGCACAAGAAGCACGCTGCCAAGGCCGCGGCCAAGACGGCAGCTCCCGCAACGGCAGCGCCCAAAACATCTTATTGAGACTCCGCTGTAGCATGAGAAGGCCGTTCCATCCGTCCGGGACGGCCTTTTTTACTGAAGGGAGCGATTAACTTCTCATCGGACACGCGACGGAAGCGGTGACTGCGCCGTACGGTTGACCACGACAATCAAGATATTCGTCCGTCGCGCGCTAAGACCATTGCTCAGAGATAACAGACCTCTGTTGCAATTGCCGAATCGCCGGCAAACGAACACCTTCCCCCTGCGCCGGCTACCCCGCCCCCAGCCCAACGCCGGCGCACAGCCCGGCTTGCTGCCATGTGCCGATCTTATCCGCCAAAGCAGGCCGGGCTATCTGGACACTTGGTCACCGTCGTGGTTCGGCCGCCGAAGCTGTCGGTCTGCGCGACGGCGGGCGCTAACCAGCTGTCCGGCCGCGTCATCTCGACCGCTGAAACATATTTTAGAATACACTAATATGCTATAAGCGAGTGCGAGGGGTTCCCCATGAAGCATTCGCATACAGGCATTGCTTCGTTGATATGGTTTATCCTGATCGTCGAGGCAGACGCCCACGATTGGTACACCGACAAGACTGACCCTGTTCTGCATTGGAAATGTTGCGGAAATCGAGATTGCCATCCGCTCGATGCCGACGACGTAAGGCCGGCCGAGGGGGGCGGCTTCTACGTCAAGCAACCTCAGCCTTACTATCGCAATGAGCCGCCAACAGGGGAATGGTTTATTCCCAAAGAGCGCGTCCAAGTTGCCCCGGACGACCGATACCATATCTGCGAGATGTTGGTGCCGACCAATCGGGTGGGCAAACTCACGATGAGATGGGCGTGCTTCTTTGCGCCTATGAGCACGAGCTCAATCGGGCGAAGCCGCTAAGATATAGCTCCGTCTTTGAGTTTGCGCATTCGTTCCTTGCGCAAGCCAGGGCTCGCAAGTGATCAGGCGGCGGGAGCCTTCACCTCCCACGGCGCCACCCAATCGCCGGCGACGCGCAGTTCAACGCCCGCATCGTCCTCGATGACCTTGCAGACGGTCATTTCGCCGGCCTCCTTGCCGTAGCGCGAGGCTGCTTCCTTGAACCGGTCGTGTGTTGCCCGCGTCAGCTCGTTGCGGGTGCCGGTGGCCGTCATCAATTCCTCGATGAGGCCGAGGTCTTTCAGGCAAAGCGCCAGCGGGAAGGATGGATCGTAATGCCCCGCGAAGATCGAGGGCACGTCATGCTGCATGACAAAGCTGTCGGCCGCCCCGCCCTTCATCGCGCTCCACCAGACGTCGGGATCCAACCCGGCAAGCTTGGCAGCGACCATTGCCTCGCCGATGGCGGCGGCGTGGATCTTCCACAGCTGGTTGTTGACGAGCTTGGCGACATAGCCATTGCCGTGCCCGCCGACCTTTCGGATCTCCCCCATCGCCTCGATCACCGGCCGCACATGCTCGACGTCGGCATCTTCGCCGCCAACGAACATGATCATGTCGCCGCGGATCGCCGAGTCCACGGAACCGGTCACCGGCGCGTCGACCGGCGCGCCGCCCTTGGCGCGGAAATCCGCACCGAGCGCGCGCATCAGGTCCGGGCTGCTGGTCGTGAGATCAATCCAGTACTTGCCCCGGCAATCGACCGACAGAAAACCATCCTTGCCCCGGAGGACGGCCTCGATCTCCTTCGGGCCGAACACCATCGTCACCACGACATCGACCTGGCTGAGCACATCGGCCGGGCTGTCTGCTGCCTTGGCGCCCCGTTCGACAAGCGGTTTCAGAGCTTCCGGTCTGACGTCGTAAACGACCATCTCGAAACCGGCGCGCGCAACGTTCAGCGCGGCGTTCCGGCCCATGGTTCCAAGGCCGATGAACCCAACCTTCATCGCTTTCCTCTCCTCCAAATTTTATCGCTTACTGTTCCCATGGCGGAACCCAATCGCCATCGAGGCGCATCGAGAGGCCGGAATCATCCTCGATGCGTCTCGCGACATGCAGCTCCGCCGCCTGGGCGCCATAGCGGCTCGCCGCGAGAGCGAAGGCGCCTTCGGCCGCGGTCGTCATGGGAAGTGCTGACCGGACATTGCGGTTCAATTCCTGGATCAGTCGCAAGTCCTTGAGGCACAGGTCGAGCGAGAAGGACGGGTCGTGATGGCCGGCGAAGATCGAAGGCGCGTCGTGCCGGACCACGAAGCTGTCGCCGACGCTGTTCTGGATCGCATGCCACAGTGTACCGAGCTCGACGCCGTTGGCGAGGCCCGTCGCGAAGCCTTCGCCGATGGCCGCGGCGGCAATGAACCAGAGCTGGTTGGTGACCAGCTTCACCACATTGCCGGTCCCGAGCGCGCCGCAATGGATGACCGTGCCGAGATGGCCAAGGACGGGCGCGGCGCGGTCGAACGATGCCTGGTCGCCGCCGGCGAACAAGGTGAGCTTGCCGTTCCTTGCGCCGTCCACCGCTCCGGTGACCGGAGAGTCGACGATCGTCACGCCTTCGGGTGCTTCGGCGGCAAGGCGGAAGACCAGTTCGTTGCGGTTGGTGGTGAGGTCGATCCAAAGGCTTCCCGCCTTCAGGCTCTTCAGCGCGCCGCTGTCGCCGGCCATGACGGCTTCGACGTGATCCGGTCGCGGAAGCGAGGTGAGGAAGATGTCGGCTTGCGCGGCACAGTCCGCCGCCGAGGAACAGGCCTTGGCACCCGCGGCGACCACTCTTTCGAGGGCGGCCGGATTGAGGTCGAAAGCAGTGACCGGATAACCCGCCTTCACCAGCCTCTGACACATGGGGCCACCCATGTTGCCCAGTCCGACGAATCCGACACGAGGGAAAGCCGTCATCTGATTTTATCTCCGGTGATGCCGATCAAAGTCTGTCGCCCTTCCGCGAGAGCTATCTGACCACGAAAGATGCATCCGGGACATCAGGCTGAAAACGTTGAAAAAACTCGGCCTCTCTAATAACCTCTGGTTATGAGGAAATATCGGACCGCCCTTCCCCCGCTCGACCTGCTCATCTTCTTCGAGGCCGCCCACCGCGTCGGCAGCTTCACCGGCTGCGCGACCGAACTGCATGTGTCGCAGGCAGCAGTCAGCAAACGCATACGCCAGCTCGAGGAGTGGGTTGGAGAGCCGCTGTTCATCCGCAACGGCAGGCGGCTTCAGACCACCGAGAGCGGCGACCAGCTCTATCAATCGGTGGGCACGGCGCTGGAGTTTCTGCGCCTTGGCCTTGAGAACCTGCGCGAAAACGCGCGCAGGCCGCTGTCGATCGCCGCGAACACCGTTGTCGGCATGTTCTGGCTAGCGCCCCAACTGCAGGCTTTCGGCCTGTCCGGCGACGCATGCCCGAC
Organism: Mesorhizobium sp. LEGMi-168a; assembly: GCF_058312955.1. Lineage (NCBI taxonomy): Bacteria > Pseudomonadati > Pseudomonadota > Alphaproteobacteria > Hyphomicrobiales > Phyllobacteriaceae > Mesorhizobium > Mesorhizobium sp. LEGMi-168a. Next base: position 83,976 of record NZ_JBZEGV010000008.1, on the reverse strand, counting down.
GCGCCTGACGACCTCCGACAACACCAACGGCCTGCTCGCGGCCAGGAACGACCTGCTCGTGGTCTACAGCAACGGTGTGATCCCCGGATGGCAGACCACGCTGCTATTGCATGAGGAGATGGCGCCGATGGCATCCCCGGAACTCGCGCGAAAACTGAACGCCGATCCGACAGCCTCGTTTTCGTCGCTTCGGTCCAAGGACGGGCCGCCGATCCTGAATTATGCGCGAGGCGCGCCCGACTGGGTGGACTGGCGCGTCTGGTTCAGTTCGCTTTCCGTAGGAAGCTTGAAAGACTGGCGGGTGGAAATGATGAGCACCTACTCCCAGACGATAGGCGAAGCCATTCGCGGCAACGGCATCGCCTTGGGAAGCGTCGGGCTGCTGCAATCCGAACTGCAGGCCGGGCGCCTCGTGCTTTTGTCGAAGGATATCCTGCGAACCAACAGAGGATACTACCTCTGCCGCGACGACCAGTCGTCCCTATCGGAGGATGCGCGACGGCTTGCGGAATTTCTGGTTGCGGCGGCCGGAAAACAAAGAGCCCAGAGCAGGCCAGCCTGAAAACGGCACGGGCCAACCGGCCGTTTTGCTTGCCACTGACCGGCGATTGCGTTCACCGAACCGTCGTTGAGATGCTTGATGACGGAAGAGAGCGCCCTGTGGGCTGGAGCGTCCCATCCTCCTGCCTGTCGAGATCCTGGAGCGCCTCGGTCAGATTTTTCCGCGCTCTCGCCCAGTCCAGCGGCGCCCGCTCCTGGGTCCATTCCTCCAACGCAGCTCGATACGCGGCGATTGCCTCCTGCAACCGCTCGGTGCCGCCCCCACGCTTGCCGAGCGCTTCAAGCGCAACGCCGAGATTGTTTTGCGTCTTGGCCCAGTCGAGCGGCACACGTTCGCGGGTCCACACGTCGAGAACAGAGGTGAAGACGGCGACGGCCTCCTCCAATCGCGCCGTGTCGTTATCCCGCACTCCGAGCATCAGGAGTGCGATGCCGAGGTTGTATTGTGTCTGCGCCCAGCCGAGCGGCACGCGTTCCCGTGTCCGCTCCTCAAGGGCTGTGCGATATGCGGCTACGGCCCTTTCCAGGCTGCCTGTGCCGGCTTCGCGTGTACCAAGTCCCAAATACGCGTTGCCGAGATTGTTCTGGGCCGTTGCCCAATCGAGCGGTACCCGCTCGCGGGTCGATTCCTGCAGCGCGGCGTCGGCCGCGGCCGCGGCCTGCTTCAGCCGCGCGGTGCCGCTTTCACGCCAGCCCAACGCCAGAAGCGTGGCGCTGAGGTTGCACTGCGTGTTGGCCCAGTCGAGCGGCGCTCGCTCGCGCGTCTGCTCCTCGATCGCAGCGTGGAAGGCGGCCACCGCCTCCTCCAGTCGTTCCGTGCCGCTCTCCCGCTCGCCTAGCGTCGAAAGGGCGTGGCCGAGGTTGCTCTGCGTTACGGCCCATCTGAGCGGCACCCGCTCGCGGGTCTCCTCTTCCAAGGCGGCGCGATAGGCGGCGACGGCCTCCTGCAACCGCTCTGCGCCGGCCTCGCGCTTGCCGAGTTCCAGAAGCGCGTGTCCGATACCGCCTTGTGCCGTCGCCCAATCGAGGGGCACGCGCTCTCGGGTCTCTTCCTGCAGCGCGGCGCGATAGGCGGCGAGGGCTTCCTCCAGCCGCGCCGTCCCACTTTCTCTCTCGGCGAGCGTCAAAAGCACGCTCCCGAGGCCGACCTGCGTGGTCGCCCACAGCAGAGGCACGCGCTCGCGGGTCGATTCCTGCAGCGCTGCGCGGTAGGCAGCGACGGCCTGCTCCAGGCGCGCCGTGCCACGCTCCCGCCCGCCGAGCACATGTAGAGCATTGCCAAGATTGATCTCGGTCATCGCCCAGTCGAGCGGCGCTCGCTCGCGGGTCTGCTCCTCAAGTGCGGCGTGGTAAGCTGCGACCGCCTCCTCCAGCCGACCCGTGCCGCTTTCGCGCTCGCCGAGGGTCAGAAGCACGCTGCCGAGATCGAGCTGCGTGGCGGCCCAGTCGAGTGGTGCCCGTTCGCGCGTCCACACTTCGAGAATGGCACTGAAGACGTCGGCGGCTTCCTCAAGCCTCGCCGTGCCGCTTTCGCGCTCGCCGAGCCTCGCCAGCGCGACGCCCAGATTGATCTGCGTCGCGGCCCAGTCGAGCGGCACCCGCGCCCGGGTCCGTTCTTCAAGCGCCGCACGAAGCACGCCGACGGCTTCCTCCAGCAGCACCGTCCCCCTCTCCCGCTCGCCAAGGAGTCGAAGTGAAACGCCGAGACCATGCTGTGTCGCGGCCCAATCGAGCGGTAGTTGAGCGCGAGGAGTGAGATCGAGCAGGCGCCGCCATCGTTCGATCGCAGTTTTGAGTGCGGCATTGTCTCCGAATTCGTCCCCTTGCTGACGGAGCGCTGAAGCCTCCTTCTTGAGGTAATCCCGCCTCGCGCCGGACTGTTTATCGGTCGAGGGAAGCGCCTGCGCCGCACTCGCGAAATGTTTTGCGGCGTCCATATAGCGCAGACGGCCAAGCGCCAGGTCGCCGCGGCTGGCAAGGGTCGCCGCACGGCTGATCGCCAGACTCTCCTGCGCCTGGGCCTGCTTGTCCTCGATCTCGGCGAGCAGGGTATCGGCCCGGTCGAGCTCGCCAGCCTTCACCGCCGCCTCGGCGTCATTCTTGAGCGAGGCGATCTCCGCAGTATCGCCTGGCTTGGCTGCGGCGACCGCCTGCAACTCCTTGAACCTTATTGCTATCTCGACAAGCTTGCTGGCAAGCTGCTCGGGCGGGATGTTTTTCTCACCGAGGATTTCGAAGACGGCCCGTATCTGACCGTTGGTCAGGTCGAGAGTTTGCCGCACATTCTCGACGGTCCTTTCGCGCTCGTTGGCCAGTTCCCGAAGCGTTTCGTTGGTGGTCAGGTATGCCTTTCTTGCCTCCTTGAACTCCTCGACAATCGTTGCAAGCAGCTCGGGCGGAACGCCGCAGACATTCGAAATCTGGCTGGCACCGACAGAGCCGGAAATCGCAATCGCGCAGTTCTTCGCTTCATTGTCCTCTAGCGCGGCCGCAGGCGGAACAAAGCCTGGCTGCAAACAGAAACAAATCGTGACGGCCATGCCCGAGATTGCGCTTCGCATAACCAACCTATTTGTTGGTGGCGCTACTGCCTGAATTGCTGATGGTTGAACTGGATACATCCCCGCCGATGGCGATGCCGCTGTTCTCCGCGGATATCGCGGCCCCTTGGCCGACATAGACCCAGGCTGCAATTCCCAGAATTGCCACTGACCAAACTGCGACGATGATCATCTGCAAAAGCCGATAGGCCTGTGCTGGCGGGAGCATGGGAAAGATCTTCTTGCGAATAATCTCACGGAAAAGCAGTAGAAACACCCCCAAGGCAAGCCCGCCGATACCGGCTATTTGTCCAACGACCTTAAGCAGCTCGACATCCATGACGGCCTGTCCCCGCGTCCATGGGCAAACGTATTAAGTAACGGCAATACAGACTATATCATTATTTGCGCATATGGTCACGAACTCGCCAAGATCCGCAACGCGCCTTCGCCGACCCGAGCCAAGCAACCGTTAATCTAATGTCGCGTTAGCTCGCCAGCTCCGGCCAGCGCGGACGCGCTGGCGGCGCGGCAGCCCACCGGGTTTGAGGTCGGGGCAATGTCCGGCCCCGACGCAGGCGCTGGAGAGAATTCACTCCATGGACTATTTGAATTGATCGGCATGGCACGGCACGGCCAAAACCCTATTGTGTTTGTGTGAGCTGCAAGCACAAGCGGAGCCGAACACCATGACCCTGACCAATCGAGACCTCGTCGAACTGACGGCATGGCGACGCAAGCTGCACCGGCAGCCGGAGATCTCCAACGAGGAGGAGAAGACCGCGAAGGAGGTCGTCGACTTCCTCGCCGATACAAGCCCGGACAAAGTGCTGACCGGATTGGGCGGCCATGGCGTGGCGGCGGTCTATGACAGCGGGCAGGAAGGGCCGACGGTGCTGTTCCGCTCGGAGCTCGACGCGTTGCCGATCCATGAGCTTTCGGACGTCGAGCATTCCTCGCAGGTGCCGGGCAAGTCGCATATGTGCGGCCATGACGGGCACACCACGATCCTGGCCGCGCTCGGCCGCCAGCTTGGGCGGCAAAGGCCAGCGCGCGGTCGCGTGGTGCTGATGTTCCAGCCGGCGGAGGAAACCGGCAATGGTGCCGCCGGCGTCGTCGCCGATCCGCGCTTTTCAGAGATCGCGCCGGACTTCGCCTTCTCGCTGCACAATCTGCCGGGCGTGCCTTTCGGCGAGGTGCGGCTCAAGGCCGGCGTGGTCAACTGCGCCTCGCGCGGCATGCGGATCATGCTCGAGGGCAAGACCGCGCATTCCTCCATGCCCGAAACCGGCGTGTCGCCGATGCTGGCGGTGAGCCGGCTGATGCCGCAGCTGCCGGCGCTCGGGCGCGGCACTTTCGCCGACGATGATTTCAGCATGGTCACCGTCACCCATGCCGCGATGGGCGAAGCTGTGTTCGGCATCGCGCCCGGCTCGGCGCAAGTGTGGGCGACGCTGCGCACAAGGCGCGACGAGCGCATGGCGGAGCTGGTCGCCGCCGCTGAAGCGCTGGGCACGAAGATCGCGGCCGGGCATGGCCTTTCCGTGCGCTTCGACTATCACGAGATTTTCGTGGCCAGCGTCAATGCGCCGGACGCGGTGGAGCATCTGAACCGGGCGCTGGACGAGGAAGGCGTGCCGCGCGGCGAGGAAGCGCTACCGATGCGCGCCTCGGAGGATTTCGGCATCTTCGGGCACAATGCCAAATCGGCGATGTTCTTCCTTGGCGCGGGCGAGCGCTACCCGGCGCTGCACAATCCGGACTACGATTTCCCGGACGACCTGATCCCGATCGGCTCGAGGATTTTCATGCGCACGGCGCGCAATCTTCTCGGTTGAGAGCTTGAAGGAAAAGCGCGGCGCTCACTCCTCTTTCGCATCCTTGCCGCCGTTCGGAGCTTTCCTGCGGGGCCTGCGGAGATTGTCGAAGCCCAAATAGTGGTCGGCATCCGAGGTGTTCCATCTGCCGGCGAGAAAGATGATTGCGATGGCCGCTGCGAACAGCAGCAAGGCAAAGAGCGTATCCATGCCTCTCATCTAGTGCGTGAGGGTCGGGCGGACACCTCTCGCCGCCACCGACCCGGCGCGCTCCGCGCGTGCCGCCAGCGCGCCTGTATTGTTATGCCGCCTCACCGCCTGTATGAGCGGGGATGACCTCGATCTCCCGTCTTGCCGCGCTCGTCCTGCTTGCGGCCATTGCATTCGCCACGCTCTCGCCGATCCAAATGCGGCCGCACCTCGGTGACGCCAATCTGGAGCGCGCCCTGGCCTATGCCCTGTTCGGCCTTGCCCTGGCCTTTGGATTCCGCGCCCGCCTGGTGCAGGCAATGTTGTTTGTCTGCACCGTGGCCGGCGTATTGGAACTGCTCCAGGCGATCGATCCCGGCCGACATGCCCGCCTCCAAGATGCCCTCGTCAAAGCTGCGGCCGGCTTGATGGGGATTGCCATAGGACGAATTGTCTTTGCCGTCGCCAGCAGGGCCGCGCGCCCGCAATCCAGGCAACCGCGATCGTCCTCCAAGCCCAAAGGTTTAGGGCTTGCCAGCGATTGACTTTCGGCGACGACGGGCAGCAACGCCAACGGTCTTGCCTGCGCTGCCCGCCATTCCTACTCTCACGCGGCAGCGCGAGCATCTCCTGCGACCGACCGAAACATCTCTTCGGAGGACGTTCAAATTTCAGCAATCGTGCGAGCAGCGAGGCGCAATTCCAGGAAAAGCGTGTAGCGGTTTTCCGTCCCGAATTTCAGCGTAACAAGGAGCAGGCCATGGCACGCATCGTCGTCATTGGAGGCAGTGGTCACGTCGGGAGCTATTTGGTGCCTCGGCTCGTCGAGCTCGGGCATGAGGTCGTGAATGTGAGCCGTGGCAGGGCGGTGCCCTATCGCCCCCATTTCGCCTGGAGCGCAATCGAGAACATCGCCATCGATCGCGCCGCCGAAGAGAAGACGGGGCGGTTCGGCACAAGGATCGCGGAGCTGCGTCCCGACGTCGTGATCGACATGATCTCATTCGATCTGCCGAGTACGCAACAGCTGGTCGAGGCGCTGCGCGGCAAGATCGAGCATTATCTGTTCTGCAGCTCGATCTGGGTGTACGGCCGCTTCTTCACGGTCCCGTCGACCGAGGCTGATCCTCCGAACCCCATCGACACATACGGGACGAACAAGGCCGCGATCGAGGCCTGGCTGTTGCGGCAGGCACGCCTGACTGGCTTTCCGGCGACCTGCTTCCGGCCCGGCCATATCGTCGGAGAGGGATGGAACCCGATCAACCCGATCGGCAATGCCAATCCGGCTGTCTTTTCGTTGATCGCCCGTGGCGACGAACTGGTTCTGCCCAATCTGGGGCTTGAGACGGTGCACCATGTTCACGCCGACGATGTCGCCCAGTGGATCATCCGCGCGATCGAAAACCGCGCGGCCTCGATCGGCGAGGCATTCAACACGGTTTCCGAGCAAGCGGTCACCCTGCGGGGTTATGCCGAAACCGTCTATCGCTGGTTCGGCAAGGAGCCGCGCATCGCGTTCAAACCCTTCGACGAATGGATCCTCGATCTGGACGGCGACGATGCCGTGGGCTCCCGAGGGCATGTTATCCGCAGCTCATGCCACTCGATCGAGAAAAGCCGGCAGCGCCTCGGCTACAAGCCTCGGTATACGAGCTTCGAGGCGATCCAGGAGTCCGTTCGGGCGCTGATCGTCGCCGGGAAGGTTGCCGTCCCGGATGCCGGCTTTGCGGGGAAGGACAGCTGACTGTTCCGCTGCACGATTTCTTCGCGCGCGACGCCATAGCCGTGGCGCGCGAGATGATCGGCGTGCGGCTTGGGCTCAACGGCGTCGGCGGCATCGTCATCGAGACCGAGGCCTATCTGGCCAACGATCCAGCCTCGCACAGCTTTCGCGGCCGCACGCCGCGCAACGCGGCGATGTATGGCTCGCCCGGCACCGCCTATGTCTACCGGTCCTACGGCCTGCACTGGTGCCTGAACGCCGTGTGCCTGCCGGGCAGCGCGGTGCTGATCCGCGCGATCCAGCCGCAATCCGGCATCGCGGCGATGCGCGGCAGGCGGGGAACCGGTGACGACAGGCTGCTCTGCTCCGGTCCGGGCAAGCTCTGCAAGGCGCTCGGCATCGATGGTTCGCACAACGGGCTGTCGATGATCGCGCCGCCCTTCGAATTTGCCCGCTCCGAAACCAATCCAGCCGCGATCCTCAGCGGACGCAGGATCGGGATTTCCAGGGGCGTGGAAGCCGAGTGGAGGTTCGGTCTTGGCGGATCGCCCTATCTCAGCCGGAAGTTTTGAGCGAGGTGCCGGCGATGCCCTGACAACTTGGCGCTGCCCCCAAAGGCAGGTAAGCCGGAGAGATCGCAATTTACGATTCCACATTGTCGCTTGCTGCGATTTATCTTGCAGAAGATATCGCTATTTGCGATACTTTCCCTCATGAAACGGGTCATCCTCCTCCCCGCTGCAGGTAAGGCCCTTCGCAAACATTCCGCCGACAGCGCGCGCATTCTCGACAAGATCGAAGCGTATGCGGCCGACCCGGCAACGTTGGCCAACAACGTGAAGACTTTGCAGGGCTCGACCGCCCGGCGGCTTCGTGTCGGCGATTTCCGAGTGGTGTTTGAGGAAACGGAGACCGAGATTATCGTCACGAAGATCGGGCCGCGCGGCTCCGTCTACGACTGACGTGGAAAGGCTGGACACATGGGTAAGAGCAGCACGATGACCTTTCTTACGACGCCGGGCGGCGAGGAACTGGCGATTATGCCGCGTCGCGAATTCGAAGCGCTGCAAGAGGCCCTTGAGGCCGCCGAGCATGCGCGTGATGTCGCGGACTATCGCGCCGGCCGCATTCCCGGCCTCACCCCCGACGAAGCACGCGCTCTGGTCAATGCCGTGTCGCCGCTCGCTTTCTGGCGAGGCTACCGCGGCATGAGGCAAACCGAGCTGGCAAAGAAGGCCGGCATCACGCAGAACTATCTTTCCGAGATCGAGAACGGCAAACGGACTGCGGGCGTCTGGAAATTGTTGAAGCTTGCGGCAGCGCTCGATCTTCCAGTCGAGGCGATCGTCGAAGAACCTGACTGACACGGCTGACGCCGTTCGTTCTATCTCAGCCACAGGTTTTGAGCGGCACGCACAACGCGTCTACCAGACCGGAAGCCGGTATCCGGAATTGGCCGGTCCTTTCGGGTATACCCCTCCTAGCTGTCTCCTTGCCGGAAGCAGAGTTCTGTGTTTTCTCCGGCATACCTAGGAGAATCTTGAGGATGAGAATTGCAATGGTCGTGGCGTTGAGCGCGGTGGTGGCTGGATGCGTGAGCTCTCCGGTCGACTACGGAACGTCGCTCTCGCGGCAGGACCCGAAATGGGCGTCGCCGGAGTGCCAGCAAGCCCGTATGGCGGCCTCGGACTACGCCGCCCGCGAAAAAGAGCACCCCGGCTGGGGTTTCGGCGTCTTGCTCGGCCCGTACAGCATGGGAATGGTAGCGGCGGTCAAGGAGCATGAGCAGCAGCAGCGACGGCTTCTCGCCCGGCAGATGCATCTGCAGTGCTCCAGCCAGCCATTGCCGAAGGAACTGGATTTCGATCCGGCAATCTACGCGCCAAAGAAGGCGCAGTATCCATAAGCGGGTGGCTGCGCGTTCCAATCCCTACTGCGGCCGTGCAGCCTTCTTGTCGAAGGCGTAGGTGAGGATTGCCACGCCCGTTTCGGTCGCGACCTGGCTCAACAGTTTCAGCGTCGAGGGCGCCTGCCCCGCCTCGAAAAGGCGAAAACCTTCGCCCAGCACCAGCGGGTGGACTATCAGCACCAGTTCGTCGACAAGCCCGTGCCGCATCAGCGCGCGGAGCAGCTTGCCGCTGCCGAACATGACCAGCGACTTGTCATGAGCTTGCTTGAGCTGGCGCAGGGCTGCCTCGCCGGCAAGCAGCGTCGAATTTTCCCAGCGAAGCACGTAATCTTGATCATGCGAAACGACGAACTTACGCACGTCGGTCAGCGCCTTGGTCATCGGACTGGCAGGCTGGCGGACGACCCAGCCTTCGTAGAGGTCCTCATAGGTAGTCCGGCCGGCGAGCAGCGACCATCCGCCGGCCATGGCGTGGCCAATGACCTCCTGCATCTTGGGGTCGCTGCCCGGGTTGCCCCAGCCGCCATGGGCAAAACCATTGCGCGTATCTTCATCGGCGCGCGCCGGTGCCTGGTACACACCGTCCAGCGTCAGATGCTCGATGGCGACGATCCGTGCCATCAGCCTTCCTGCCACGCGGCAAGCAGGGGGCCTTCGCTGCCATAGACCGGGTCCTTCTCCGGACGGCCGACCTTGGGGATGGTGCGCAACGCCTCGGCGTGCTGCTCGGCGCGCGTGCACAGATCGTAGGTGCCGAAAGGCGGATAGGCGCCGACGACCAGGAGATCGGATGACGAGGACAGGCGTTGGTGGCCGGTGCCGGCCGGCAGGATCGCGACGTCACCGGCCTTGACGTTAAGCACCTCGCCCTTGTCGCCGCCGAAGCGGACCTCGGCCGTGCCGCGCGCGATACCCAGCACTTCATGGATGCGCGAATGGTAATGGACGTAATCGTAGATGCCGTTGCGCCAACCGTCGCCCCAGCCATTCGTGCTGAAGAGATCCTCGAAGACGGACGCCGGATCGACATCGTCCGGTAGCGTCACGGCCCCGGGGTAGACGATGATCGGCCAGCGCGGATGGTTGGGCACCAGGCCGTCATCGGCGAAGCGGAAGGTGAGCGGTTCACGCTTCTCGACAAGTTCCGCAAGTTTCGCGTGTCTTGGCATGCCCGAGACCTTTCCGCCCCTTGATTGCTGATCGTGCTCAACCAGCGGCGGCGCGCTTTGTTCCCGGACCTGTCGCTTGCACCTTGCGGCGAAGCAAGAGCGCCGCCAGCGTCCAGCTTCGGTCTCCCCACAAGGGGAGATTGGCAGCTTTGTCGGCGGCGCTCTCTTTGCAACGCCGAAGAATGGCGAAAGCGGCAGAGTGCGTAGTCTCCCCCCTTGAGGGGGAGATGGCCGCAAAGCGGCCAGAGGGGGTCGTCTCACATAGAGCGCCGACGCCTTGTGGGAATGAAAAAGAGGTTGGCGCTTGACGCGCGGCGACCCCCTTCTGTCGCCTTCGGCGACATCTCCCCCTCAAGGGGGGAGATTGCCAGCTCCGCCGCCGGCTCTCCTTTGCAGATGCTACACCTCGAGCATGACCTTTATGGCGCGGCGCTCGTCCATGGCGCGGTAGCCTTCCGCCACTTCGGCCAGCGGCAGCTTGAGGTCGAAGACCTTGCCGGGCTTGATCCTGCCCTGAAGCACGCGATCCATCAGGTCTGGCAGGAAGCGGCGCACCGGCGCGGGACCGCCCAGCATGCGCTTCTGGCCGAAGAACAGGCGCTGGCCGTCGAAGCTCACGCCGTGCGGCACGCCGACATAGCCGATCGTGCCGCCGGGGCGGGAGCAAGCCAGCGCCTGGTCGAAGGATTCGGCCGTGCCGACGCATTCCAGCACCGAATCCGCGCCGACGCCGCCGGTCAGCTCCTTGATGCGCGCGATGCCTTCCTCGCCGCGCTCGGCCACGATGTCGGTGGCGCCGAATTCGCGGGCGAGTTTCTGGCGGCTCGCGTGCCGGCTCATGGCGATGATGCGCTCCGCACCCATTTCCTTGGCCGCCAAGACGCCCATCAGGCCGACCGCGCCGTCGCCGACGACGACCACCGTCGATCCTTCGCGGACCTCGGCCGCGTCGGCCGCGTACCAGCCGGTGCCGAGCACGTCGGAGACGGCCAAAAGGTCAGGCACCAGCTCGGCGGGTGGAACCTCGGAGGTGGCGACAAGGGTGCCGTCCGCCAGCGCCACGCGGGCGTAAGGCGCCTGCGCGCCGCTCATGAACTCGCGCTGCTCGCAGGAGGACTGGAAACCGAAGCGGCAATGCGGGCAAGAGTTGTCGGAGAGGCAGAAGGAGCCGACGACGAACTGGCCGGGACGGACCGTGCGCACCTCTGCGCCGACCTCGACAACGACGCCGCAATATTCGTGACCCATATGCATGGGGCCGTCGACCGGCTGCAGCCCGCGGTAGGGCCACAGGTCCGAGCCGCAGATGCAACTGGCCGACAGCTTGATGATGGCGTCCGTCGGGCGCAGGATTTTCGGGTCGGCGACTTCCTCGCAGCGGATGTCGCCGGGCTTGTGAAGAACGGTTGCGAGCATTTTTGCTTCCTTTCATTCAATCGGGAAAAGGTCAGGCGGGAGAAAGGTCAGGCGCTGTAGTCGGCGTCGCTGACAAGTTCCAGCCAGTCCACCGCCTTGCCGTCCTTGGTCTCCTGGACGGCGATGTGGACCATTGCGGTACCGGGTGACGCGCCGTGCCAGTGCTTTTCGCCGGGCGCGAACCAGACGACGTCGCCCGGCCGGATTTCTTCGACCGGACCGCCCTCGCGCTGCACGCGGCCGAGGCCGGAGACGACGATCAGCGTCTGCCCGAGCGGATGGGTGTGCCATGCGGTGCGGGCGCCCGGCTCGAAAGTCACCTGCGCGCCCTGCACCCGCGCGGCGTCGAAGGGGTTGAAGAGCGGATCGATGCGGACCGTGCCCGTGAACCAGTCCGCGGGTCCCCTGCCGGAAGGTCTCGTGCCTGCACGAAGAATGTCCATGGTGATCTCCTTTTGGTTCGTCAAATGCGTTGATGGCTGCCGCGGACCGTCGCCGCGACGGCGAACAGCGCCGACCCAAGAAGCAGCAGCGCGCCGAGCGCGAAGGGGCTCCACCAGCCGGCGCTGTCGAACAGCAGTCCGCCCGCGAACGCGCCGAAGGTGATGGCGAACTGGATCAGCGCCACCTGCAGCCCCCCGCCTGCCTCGAGATCGTTCGGGATCACCTTGGTCATCCAGGTGTTCCAGGCGACCGGGATCGGCGTGGTGAACAGGCCCCAGAGGATCAGCAGGGCCGCGGTTGCGATTGCGAACGGACCGAGCGCGATCAATGAGAGCGCGATGATCGCCAGCGCCGTCGGCAGGCCGATTAGCACGGCGCCGAGATGCGTGCGAAGAACGAAACCGACCAGCGATGTGCCCACCAGGCCCGCAAGGCCGAGGCCGAGCAGGACCATCGACAGCGTGTTCACATCGAGGCCGGTGACGCCTTCGAGGAAGGGACGCAGATAGGTGGAGAGCGCGAACTGGCCCATGAAGGCGAGCGTGGTGGCGGCCATGCCGACGGCGAACACGCGATTGCCGAGCAGGCCGACCATTTTGCCGACCGAGGCCTGCTCCCCAGCCGGCATCCTGGGCAGGACGGCAAGCTGCCAGACGATCGCGGCAAGTCCGATCGGGACGACGCTGAAGAAGGCGCCGCGCCAGCCGATCAGGCCGCCGAGGAAGCTGCCGAGCGGCGCCGCGATCACCGAGGCGAAAGCCGTCCCGCCCTGCAGCATGGCGATCGCCTTGGGTAGGTCGGCGCCGGGCACGATGCGCGCCAGGATGGCGGTCGACAGCGACCAGAAGCCGCCGATCGACACGCCGATCAGGGCGCGGCCGAGCATGAAGACCAGATAGCTCGGCGCGAAAGTAATCGCCAATCCGGAGACCACGAGGACGGCGGTGTAGACGAGCACGACCGTGCGCCGGTCCAGCTGCGACAGCAGCGCGTTGCCGAACAGGCTGGTGAGGACCGCGAAGAAGCCAGAGACGGAGATCGCCTGGCCGGCCTGCCCCTCGGAGATGGCCAGTTCATTGGCGATGGGCGTCAGCAGGCTGACCGGCATGAACTCCGACGCCACCAGCACGAAGGTGAGCAGCGACAGGCACGTCACCGCTCCCCAGGCGCTTGGCGCTCTCACCAACTGGCTGTCGTAGGTTGTATCCATGTGTTCCGGCCCGCCGTCGAGCCCTCCAGTCGTTTCACTGGCGGCTATATAAATCACCGGCACTATCTCGATTAGCCGTTGCAATCTGCATGGACTTATCCATTCTTGATATGAATTGGCGTGAACTGGGAACGTTGCCATGCAGCGCGAGGATCTGAAGGATTTGCTGTGGTTCCTGGCGGTCGTGCGGGAGCGCAGCTTCACGAAGGCGGCGGCCGAGCTCGGCACCTCGCAGTCGACGCTCAGCCACACCATCAAGCAGCTCGAGGCACGACTCGGCGTGCGGCTGCTCACCCGCACGACGCGAAGCGTGGCGCCGACGGAAGCGGGCGAGCGGCTCTACCAGTCGCTCCTCCCGCGTTTCGAAGGCATCGAGGCCGACCTGTCGAGCCTGGTCGCCTTCCGCGACAAACCGGCGGGCACGGTGCGCATCACGCTGTCCGACCACGCGCTGCAGATGATCGTCTGGCCGAAGCTTGAGCCGGTGCTTTGCGACTATCCGGATCTCCGCATCGAGCTCTACAGCGACAACGGCATGCGCAACATCGTCGAGGAGCGCTTCGACGCCGGCGTGCGTCTCGGCGAAAGCGTCGACCGCGATATGATCGCGGTGCGGATCGGCCCGGACTGGCGGCTGGTGGCCGTCGCCTCGCCAGAGTATTTCGCCCGCCGCCCTCCCCCGAGAACACCGCAGGATCTGGTCGGACATGACTGCATCTGCCTGCGGCAGGCCACCTTCGGCGGGCTTTATGCCTGGGAGTTCGAGAAAAAGGGCCGCGAGCTTAGGGTCCGGGTGGAAGGCCAGCTCACGTTCAACACGACCATTCCCATGGTCGACGCGGCGCTAAACGGCTACGGCATCGCCTACGTCCCGGAAGACCTCGTCAGCCACCACGTCGCGGAGGGGCGGCTGAGGCTATTGCTCGACGACTGGAGCCTGCCCTTCCCGGGCTATCACCTCTATTACCCAAGCCGGCGGCAGCTCTCCCCGGCGATGGCGGTGGTCGTCGACGCGCTGCGGCATAGGGGCTGAGATGCCAGTGGAAACGCGCTTTTCGGCCCAGTTCCACGACGGAAGGATTCTGACAGGTCGCGGACAGGTCGTCAGCCGCGTTCGTTTTCGGTGAAACATCGCAAACGATCGGAATTGGCTGAAGCCTCTCACGTCGCATCTTAGTCCGCCTTGCCGAGAGCTTTCAGGCTAAATCGAATCTGCGCGCGCAGGCCCGCTTCGCTGTCTTCGCCGTGTTGAGGGCAGTGCTTGATAAGAATCGGATGGAGGAACGGCATGAACGCGGTGTTGACCGCACGCGCCGCCTCCGCGGGATCTTCGACCTTGAATTCACCAGATTCGATGCCCTCGCGGATAATCGCCTCGAAGATCGTCACCATCTGCTCGATGTGCGCCTTGATGATCGCCCAGTTCTCCTGCGTAGCGGCGACAATCAGGTCGTGCATGCGCTTTTCCCTGACCAGCATCATCTTGTTGTGGTGGTGAACGGCAGTCAGGAGGTGGCCGAGTTTCTCCATGGCCGGCGCGTTCGTGTGTGCGATCGCAAGGGCGATGTCAGCAACCTCGTTCACAACTCGCCCGCAGACGGATTCTTTGATCGCATCCCTGGAGGGGAAGAAACGGTAGACGTTTGCCGTGCTCATGCCGAGGTCGGAGGCGATATCGGCCACCGACGTCTTATGGTAACCGATGCGGCGAAAACGCTCCTCCGCCACCTCCAGAATGCGCGCGCGCACCTCGTCGGGATCAGTTCGCGTTCTGACCGGACGATTCATGGATATCTCCAGAACTGATGAATCCAACCTGCCGGGCTCGCGCGAACGATCGGTAGGCGGTAAGGTCGCGCAGCTGGCCTTGCCTACGTCAGGCAAAGCCAGCAGACGAAGTTGAACCTCTCCTCCGACAACAGCGCCCTATTCGGCAGCCATCGCTGTTTGCAATTCCGGTTCTTCCGTCGAAGCCTCATGGGTCACATCTGCAGTCGGCTTGATCCGGAACCACGCGGCATAGAGAGCAGGAAGGAAGAGCAGGATCAGCACCGTGCCGGCAGCCGTGCCGCCGATCAGCGTATAGGCCATCGATCCCCAGAACACGGAGTGCGTCAGGGGGATGAAGGCCAGCACGGCGGCAAGAGCGGTCAGGATCACCGGCCTCGTCCGTTGCACCGTGGCCTCGATGACGGCGTGATAGTCGTCAAGGCCGGCAGCACGGTTCTCCTTGATCTGCTCGGTCAGGATCAGCGTATTGCGCATCAGGATGCCAGCCAGCCCTATCAGGCCCAGAATGGCATTGAAGCCGAAGGGCTGGTTGAAAGTGAGCAACATCGGCACGACGCCGACGAGCCCGAGCGGTGCCGTCAACATGACCATGGCCATCGTTGAAAAGGATCGCACCTGCAGGATGATGACGATCAGCATGGCCGCGATCATGGCCGGGAAGACTTTACCGAGCGCGGTATTGGCCTTGGTCGCTTCTTCGATCGATCCACCCATTTCAATGCGATAGCCGGCCGGAAGGGATGCGATCAGCGGCTGAAGGGCCGTCATAATCTGCTTGGAGACCTCTGGAGGCTGGGTTGCCTCGTTGATATCCGAGCGGATCGTGATGACCGATGTGCGATCGCGGCGCTTCAGGATCGGCTCTTCCAGATGGATTTCCGAGTGACCGATCTGGTCGAGTGGAATCTGGCGGCCATCCCGGCTCATCAGCGAGAAATCCGATAGGCGCGACGGATCCAGCCGCTCACCACCGGCACTGCGTGCCACGATGGGGACATTACGAATGTCCTCGCGGACCTGCGTGACGGGGATGCCGGTGAGGAGGAACTGGAGCTGCTGGGCCACCTCGGCTGACGAAAGCCCGATGAGGTTCAGTCGATCCTGATCCGGAATGAAGCGGAGTACGGGCGTGCGGTTGCCCCAGTCGCGGTTGGCCTGCCGCACGTCCGGAACGCCCCGCATCACGTCGAGAGCCTTTTCAGAGATGGCGTACAGTTGCACAGGATCAGGTCCCATGACCCGGAACTCGACCGGGAACGGCGAGTAGGGTCCGAACACGAGCTGAGTGACACGTACATTGGCCTCGGGCGCGAGCCCTTGCGATACCGCCTCCCGAAGACGGTGCTTCAACACCTCGCGCGCCTCCGCGTCTGGCGTCAGCACGACGATCTTGGCGAAGGCGGGATCAGGCAGTTCTGGCGCCATCGCGAAGAAAAAGCGGGGAGCGCCTTGACCGACATAGCTCGTCACGATCTTGGCCTCTGGCTGAGCGCCCAGCCAGTGTTCCAGCTTCTCGACCGTAGCGGTCGTCGTCTCGATGCTGGTGCCTTCCGGCAGGCGAACCTCGACCAGCACTTCCGGGCGGTCGGATGTGGGGAAGAACTGCTGTTTGAGACCGCCCATGCCGACAACCGAAAGCGCGAAGACGATGCCGACGATAGCGCAGGTTACGAACTTGTGGCGCACGGCAAAGGTGATGAACCGTCGCAGGCGCCGATAATTCGGTGTGTCGTATATGGCGTGGACGCCGCCTTCGACCGGTTTGATCGCGGGCAGCATCTTCACGCCAAGATAGGGCGTGAAGACCACCGCGACGATCCAGGAGACGATGAGGGCGAACCCCACGACCCAGAAGATGTTGCCGGCGTATTCGCCGGCCGTCGAGCGCGCGAAGCCCACCGGCACGAAACCGGCGATCGTCACGAGCGTGCCGGACAGCATCGGCGCGGCGGTGTGGCTCCACGCATAGGCCGCCGCCTTGATGCGGTCCATGCCCTCTTCCATTTTCACCACCATAACCTCGATGGCGATGATGGCGTCGTCCACGAGAAGGCCAAGCGCCAGGATGAGGGCGCCGAGCGTGATGCGGTCGAAGAACCGGCCGCTTTCCAGCATGATGAGGAACACGACGGCAAGCGTCAGAGGGACGGCAGCCGCCACGACGATGCCGACGCGCCAGCCGAGGCTGAGCAAGCTCACCAGCAGCACCACGCCGAGTGCCATCGCGAACTTCATCATGAACTCGTCCACCGCCGAGGAGATGTTGACGGCCTGGTCGCTGACCTTGGCCAGCGTCATTCCTAGCGGCAGCGTCTGTGCGATAGCTGCGGACCTCTCTTGCAGCGCCTTACCGAGTTCCAGACCATTCCAGCCCTCCTGCATCACCGCCGCAAGCATGATGGTCGGCTCGCCCTGGTGTCGGATGACGTAGGTGGCAGGATCCTCGTAGCCGCGCCGGACCTCGGCGACGTCGGAGAGCTTCAGCGTTCGTCCCGCGGCGACGATCGGCGTGTCGGCGATCGCCTGGACACTGTCATAGGCACCGTCAACCCGGATGAAGATCTGAGGCCCCCGCGTGTCGATCGAGCCAGCCGGTGTGACGGTGTTCTGCCGTTGCAAGGCGGCGACAATATCCTGCGCCGACACGCCGAGGGTCGCCAGCTTGGCATAGGAAAACTCGACGAATATCTGTTCGGGACGTTCACCGAGGATGTTGATCTTCTTGACGCCGGGCACATGGAGAAGGTCCTGGCGAATGGTCTCGGCTTGCCTCGCCAGTTCCCGCATCGGCATGCCCTTGGCCTTGAGGGCATAGAGGGCGAAGCTCACATCCGAATATTCGTCGTTGACGAAGGGGCCGAGCACACCAGGCGGCAGGTTGCGGGCTTCATCCCCGAGCTTCTTACGGGCCTGGTAGAACTCTTCCTGCACGCTGGACGGCGGTGTGCTGTCCTTCAGCGTGACCGTCAAATACGCATAGCCTGGCCGTGTGGTCGTCTCCACACGGTCGTACCAGGTCAACTCCTGAAGTCGCTTTTCCAATGGTTCGGCGACGAGGTCCTGCATCTCGCGCGCCGTTGCGCCCGGCCACACTGTCGTGACCGTGAGTGTCTTGATGGTGAAGTTGGGGTCTTCCGCCCGTCCGAGCATGACAAAGGCGTAGGCGCCAGCGGCGACCAGGAGGAGGATGAAGAACAGTGTGACGGCCCGTTCGCGGACCGCGATCGCGGAAAGATTGAGGTCCATGGTCAGTTGCTCCCGCTTTCGGAAGCAGTCCTCACGCGAGCGCCCTCCTTCAGGAGATGAGCGCCGAGCGAAACAATCGAATCGTCAGTGCTCAGTCCCGAAATCACGGCGGTTTCACTGGTCACACGAACCAGGTTGACGGGCCGAAAATGGACGGTCGAGGTAGCGCGATCCAAGGCCCAAACGCCGGTCTTGCCACCGTCATCGAGCACCGCTCCCAACGGCACCTGGACTTCCGGTTGGCTCGCCTGGCTTGCAATCCGGATAGTGACGGTCGCGCCCAGCGGTGCTGCCGCGGCTTCCCCATCGAGCACATAGCGGGCCTCATAGGTACGGGTCTGGGGATCGGCGGCGTTCGACAACTGCCGCAGATGCGCCATATAGCGCCTGTCGGCCCCGTATACCCCGGCTTCGGCCGCCGAGCCGATCGCCGGTCGGATTGTTTCGGGAAGCGCGACCACCGCTTCGCGGGGACCGGCCTGGGCGATCCGAACCACTGTCTGGCCGGCGGAAACGACCTGTCCCGGCTCGCCAAGCGTTTCGACCACCGTTCCATCCGCGTCCGCCACCAAGACCGAGTAGGTCGCCTCGTTCTCCGCGACCTTCGCGTCCGCTTCCGCGGCGGCAAGCTGTGCCGTGGCAGTGTCCAGCGTGGCCTTCGCCTGCTCGTAGCGCTGCGGGGTTGCGGCCAGTCCGTTTTTTACCAAAACCGCATAGCGCTTTTCGTCCGCGCTCGCCTGAACCAGGACGGCGCGCGCCGCAGCGACGGCGTTGCGCTTCGCCGTGAGCGCCAGCCGCAGATCGGTCTCGTCGATTCGCATGAGGGGTTGGCCCGCCTTGACCTGCTCACCGACATCCACAAGGCGCTGAACGATCTTGCCTGGCACGCGAAAACCGAGGCTGCTTTGTACCCTCGCCCCAATGATGCCGGTGAAGCCACGTTCGGAACCGGTCACCCGCGCTGCCGTCACCAGCCTGACGATCGGTGGGTCCTGCCTCGGGTCACCCGCGGCAGCGGTTGCCTGCATGCGAATAGGAAGCGCGACGAATGCGGCCACCCCTAACCCCGCGAGCAGGATGCTCCCTAGCCCAATAACAAGTCTCTTTTTCATGCCCGTCGCCTTCGATTGCGGTTCCATTCAGGCCGCGGTCCCTGCCCCGGGCCGGCGCTGCCGACACGAGCGTCGGCCGGCAGCAAGCAGGCCGCGGTTTGCACAGCAGTTCAGTAGCGCACCTCTCGCAGATGCGTGGCGGTCTCGGTCGACACCGTCACCTTCTCGCCGGACCTCGAGAAGGCGTAGAGCGAATCCTGGTAGCCGGGCATTGAGAAGGCCACGGAGTCGCGGTCGGCGAGGGCCATGACGACGCGCAGCGGATCGCCTCCCCCCTTCGGCGCCAGCGTGGCAGTGACCTCTAATAGGCCGCCGTCGGCGGGGACGTAGTAGGCCACCATGTCAAGGTTTCCCTTATGAAGGCTGCCGGCTTGGATGGGGTGTCCAATGGTGGCTTCCTCGGCAACGGCCGGGGTCGTCAAAAACGGCGCGGCCAGGAGCAGCGCGCCCAGGGTCATGCGGATCATATCGTTTTCTCCTTCAATAGATTATGGATGACATCTATATGCGCCATATAGATTTCGATCGCAATCTAAAACAGGCAGTTCACGAAAACGTGATCGACGTGGGAAACCCCTTCGGCAGGCGACTCCGCCTCAACGGAGTGCCCGATGATGACTCGGGCAAAGCCAGCGTCGCTGGGAACAGCGAGAGCTAAGGTCCTGCTGATCATCTCCCCTTGATAGATTGCATTCGACTTCTATATGTGCTCTAAGATGTCGAACGAAATCTAAAAGGAGACCGATATGCGCGTAAGTCGCACCCAAGCCGAGGAGAACCGCCAAACCGTGATCAATGTCGCAAGCCGGCTTTTTCGGGAGCGCGGGTTTGATGGCATCGGCCTTAAGGATCTGATGAAAGGCGCCGGACTGACCCAAGGCGCTTTCTACAAGCAGTTCGCATCCAAGGAGGACTTGGCTGCACAGGCATCCAGGCGGGCATTGCAGAGCGCCGCGAACCGGTGGTCGGCTGCGGTCGCTCAGAAACCTGAGGATCCGCTTGGCGCGGTGATCGACTTCTATCTCAGCACTGGCCATCGCGAAGAAAAGATGGACGGCTGCCCGGTCGTGGCGCTCGGCTCGGATGCGGCCAGACAGGGCGTCGAGGTGAAGGCGTCATTCGAAGCCGGAATCAGGGAATATCTCGAGATGCTGGGCCCTTGGGTTGGCCAGGCCGACGGCGAGGAATCCAAGGGCAAGGCCATTCTCTCGATGATGGTCGGCGCGGTCGTCCTCTCGCGCGCGGTCAACGACGAGCAGTTGTCGAAGCAGTTCCTGGATGCGGCCGCTGACGGTGTGCTGATGATGTCGTCCGCCGGCAATGCCCGACAAGAGCCACCCCAATGACGATGGGTCCTCCAACCTCCATCACCGAGTTGACGGGGTGCTCCGGGTTCGAGCTTGTTGCCGGGCTGGCCGACGGGAGTATCCGCCGCCCATCAATGGCGGAGGCGCTCCCATTCACCTTGCTTCCGCCGGAGGAAGGCAAGGTCGAGCTTCTGGTCACCCCCGAGCCGCGTTTTTGCAATCTGACGAATAGCATCCATGGCGGCTGGACCATGACGATGCTCGATACCGCCATGTCGCTTGCCGCGCAGACGACCCTCGCCCCTGGCGAATTGTGCCCGTCGCACGAAACCTCCGCCAAGTTCGTCCGCCCAATACCCGTCGATTCCGGCGTATTGTGCGTCATCGGCCATGTCGTTTCGCGCGGCCGGACCGTCATCACGCTGGCGGGCAGGATCGAGGATTCGCAAGGCAGGCTCTACGCTCATGGCACGTCGACCTGCCTGATCTTGCGCGCAAGGCAGTGATGTCCGCACGAAATGGAGCTGCGGCGCCGGCCTCGCCAGCCGCGACTGAATACCAAACAGGAGTATCGATGCGACGGGTTGTTGTTACAGGCATGGGTGCGGTCACGCCCCTGGCTGCAGGTGTCGAAACATCGTGGGCGCGCCTGCTGGCCGGTCGTTCGGGCATCCGCAGGCTTCCTGACGAAATGGTGGGAGACCTCCCCGCGAAGGTCGGCGGCGTGGTTCCCTCGCTGGAAGAAGACCCCGAAGCCGGCTTCGATCCGAATGCTTTCCTGGCGCCGAAGGACCAGCGTAAAGTGGACCGCTTCATTCTCTTCGCCCTGGCAGCGGCGGAAGAGGCAATTGCTCAAGCGAGATGGAAGCCGGCCTCAGAAAATGATCGGGTCCGCACCGCGACGATCATTGCATCAGGCATCGGAGGCTTCCCCGCCATAACCGAAGCCGTGCGAACGGTCGACCAGCGCGGTGTTCGCCGTCTTTCACCGTTCACGGTGCCATCCTTTCTGGTGAACCTCGCGGCGGGCCACATCTCGATTCGTTACGGCTTCAAAGGTCCGCTCGGCGCGCCGGTGACTGCGTGCGCGGCCGGTATCCAGGCGATCGGCGATGCGGCTCGTCTTATCCGCGCCAACGAAGCCGACATCGCCACATGCGGCGGAGCGGAAGCATGCATGAATGTCGTCAGTCTTGGCGGTTTTGCAGCGGCTCGTTCTCTTTCGACCTCCTTCAATCACCGTCCTGATCAGGCCTCTCGTCCGTTCGACATATCGCGGGACGGTTTCGTCATGGGCGAAGGAGCCGGCATCCTGGTCATCGAGGAATTGAGCCATGCGCTCGCGCGCGGTGCGAAGCCGCTCGCCGAGGTCGTCGGCTATGGCACATCGGCGGATGCTCATCACGTCACGTCCGGTCCCGAAGATGGTGATGGCGCGCGCCGGGCCATGGAGACCGCGATTGCCCAGGCCGGCATTTCACCGCGTGAGATTGGCCATCTCAATGCGCACGCAACCTCTACTCCGGTCGGCGATCTGGGAGAAATCGAGGCGATCAAAAGCGTCTTCGGCACAGATTTCACCATAGCTGTCAGCGGGACGAAGTCGGCGACCGGACACCTGCTCGGCGCCGCCGGCGGGCTTGGCGCGATCTTCACCATCCTGGCGCTTCGGGACCAGGTGGCACCACCCACTCTCAATTTGAGCGCTCCCGATCCAGCCGGTGACGGAATCGATTTCGTTGCTAACCAGGCGCGGCCAATTGAGACGGATTACGCCATCGCCAACGGGTTCGGCTTCGGCGGCGTCAACGCCAGCGCCTTGTTCCGACGCTGGGATGAACATGCCGATCGCGCGAGTGCCAGCGTCACATGATTGACGCCTCCGCTCCAACATTTCGCACTTCGTCCCACTCCAATCCAAAGAGAGAAGTGATTTCCATGAGCAAGACCAATCCTGGCGTCGCCATCGTCACGGGGGCATCCTCCGGCATCGGGCGCGCGACGGCCAACACACTGAGCAGCGCGGGCTTTCGTGTTTTCGGAACCAGCCGTCGCGCTGTCCCTGAAAAATCCGACGGCATTACGATGCTGACCTGTGACGTGACCGACGACGCGTCCGTATCAAAACTGGTCGACGAGGTGCTGACCGAGGCCGGGCGCATCGACCTGCTCGTCAACAATGCCGGCATGGGCCTGCTTGGTGGTGCGGAGGAATCCTCGACCGCACAGGCCCAGGCTCTGTTCGACGTGAACGTCTTCGGCGTCATCCGGATGATCAACGCGGTGCTGCCGACGATGCGGCGTCAAGGAAAGGGCAGAATCGTCAACTTGAGCTCGGTGCAGGGGTTCATCCCCGCCCCCTATTTCGCGCTCTATTCGTCGACCAAACATGCCGTTGAAGGCTATTCGGAATCGCTTGACCACGAACTGCGACCGTTCGGAATTCGCGTCGCATTGGTCGAGCCGGCCTATACCCACACATCGTTCGAAGACAATCTCGTCAGGCCGGACCGGTTGCTCGATATCTATGACGCCGCGCGCGCCGGCATGGCCATAGCCGTGCGGAAGGCGATGGAAAAAGGCGACACGCCCGACGTAGTGGCCAACACCGTTTTGGCGGCCGCGACCGATCCCAGCCCGAAGCGGCGCTATGCGGCGGGAAAGATGGCGCGCCAGGTCAGTGTCCTGCGCCGTTTCGTCCCCGCATCCGCATTCGACAAAAGCCTGCGAAAGCAGCTCGGGTTGCCGGTCTGATCGCTCAGGCAGCGCTGCCGGTTCGGCGCGAGGGGAGCCGCGCGGGATCAAGGTCGGCTTTGGCGGCAGAACTCTCGAAATGCCTCGGTTCGAAGGCAAGCGCATCATGCATGGGAAGTGCTGCCGAGAAGAGAAAACCCTGCGCGATCGTGCAATCGAGCGAGCGCAGGATCAGGCGATCGGCGTCGGTTTCGACCCCTTCCGCCATCACCTCTATTCCCAGCGTTCGCCCGAGATCGATGACGGCTCTGACGAGAGCCTGATCTTCGACGGACTTGGCCAGATCGCGAACGAAGTCCTTGTCGATCTTGATCTTGCGGATACGGCTGTCTTTCAGTGAAACCAGGGTCGAAAAGCCGGTGCCGAAATCATCCAGCACGATCGATATGCCCGCGTCCGCCAGGCGCTCCAGCTTTTCGTCAACCCGGTCGCGATCCACGGGCGCCTCTTCCGTAATCTCGATCTCGAGCATGGCGGCTGGAACATTCTTCGTCTTCAAGATGTCCAGTATCAAATCATCAACACTGCCTGCCTCGAGTTCGCGCGGCGACAGATTCATCGCAACGCGCACATCCTGGCGCCCGCTCTTCGCGAGCTCTTCGATCATCGAGCAGCAATTGAGAAATACGGTCTCGGTCAGCAAGGACAGCAGACCGGTTTCCCGCGCCGCCGTGACGATCTCAGGCGGGGGAATGGCCCCATGGACCGGGTGTCGCCAGCGCAGCAGTGCTTCGAAGCCGACGACTGCATGCGTGTCCAGCCGCACGATGGGCTGGAACCATGAGCAAAGAGCGCCTGCTTCGACGGCTCCGCGCAGATCGCGCTCGATGCAGTGCTTGCGTTCGAGCCCGTGATCGAGTTCGGCATCGAAGAGGCAGTATTCGTTCCTGCCGCTGCGCTTGGCCGCATAAAGCGCGAAATCCGCGCGCAGCAGCATCTCCGTCAATTGCGGTTTCTCCGACACGTAGATACCGATCGACGCGCCGACGCGCACCGAATTCAGCGCCGGATCCGGATCCGCGATGGCCGCAATGATCAAGGATGCAAGTCCGTCGGTCGAATGCCGGGACCCGCTGGCGGGAAAGAGCAGCACGAACTCGTCCCCGCCGATGCGCGCGATCGTTGCCCCCGGCGGCGCACGGTTCTCTATCCTGCGCGCCACCCGAACCAGCAGGTCGTCGCCGATATTGTGGCCATAGGTGTCGTTGACGGATTTGAAGCCGTCGAGGTCGATCAGCATGGCCACGAACGGACCATCGGAATGCCCGAGCTGACCGATAGCCTGCTCGAGCCCGTACCTGTTGAGCAAGTTCGTCAGCGGATCGCGCCTGGAGTTCAGTTCCATCCGGGCAGCGAATTCCCTCGCCTCGTATTTGAGGCGGCTCGTCTCGCAGAAGCGGGCCTGTCCGAGAAGCGAGCTTCTGATCATTCCTGCGAGAAACAGCAGGATGGTGAAGCCAAGGACGTAATTTTCAACATTGCCCTTCGCCAACACGCATCCGGCGGCGAGCAGAAGCGGCAGCGTCATGAAGTTGATCGAAGCCGGCGCGTATGATGATCCGTAGGTGACCGAACCGGCCGACAGGCCTGCGAGAACGATCAGATAGAGCGGCGCCTGGGGCGTGGTGTAGCCATCCGACAGCACGGCCAGGAAAGACCACGCGATGCCGGACGCCAGAGCCAACAGCCCGTAAAGAGAAAGTCGGGCGGCGACCGGCTTCAGCCGATTGTCGGGATTGTCCGGCTGGGCGGGAATGTCGGACTGGGCGATGGCAAGTCCTATGCGCGTGCCATTTATGACGCTGACCGCTGCAAACCACAGCACCGCCGCAAGGCCGGCGCCAGACAGCAGCTGAACGGCCAGGATCAGGACCGAGAGCACTGTGCCGATGGGCATCGAGATAAACAGCCCCATCCTCAGATCAGCGAACTGATCCCGCAGGATTCCCGCTTCCACGGATTCGCTTTGCCCCTTGGGCGTGGAACCCGGGCCAGGCTGCTTGGAATGTCTCATAATGCCAAATAGCTAATGGAGCGGAATGAAAATCACGTTAAGGATTTCAGCAGCTTATGGCGCGTTCGCTCGACTGACGGCTAAAGCGCGTGGCGTTGAAAACGGATTCAGGCGACGCGCTTTAGGCCTTTGTTTTGATGCATGCTGCAATGCCTAAATAACCAACCGCCGGTTGACTGCAGCTGCCGTCGGCAATATTGATTTAGCGGGGATTAATTTGGGGTGGTGGCAAAGCAAATGCCTGCGGGGGCGGATCGTGCCATTTTTTGGCGCGATGCAGTACAATTTATCGACTTAGCGAAAGTTGCGGCGTCGTTCGTACGCCTACACTCGCATCAACTGCCGGACCGTCGCTCATTCATTTGGCGGCGTCTCAAGGGCTGCAATCTCGCGCGCCGGAAAGCCGATGCACGTGCGGTCTGCGGCTTCGACGAAACATTTGTCGAGTGGGACGCCGGGGATGCCCCCTCCGTCTTCCGGCTACATGACAAGCGTGTCATCCGACGACCCGGCGCCTGGGCGACGGAGATACTGCCTCTTTGGCACAAACCTGCCGATCACCGCTGCGCCATGGCGAACGAGAAGATCCCGCTTGGCGAAATAGCGGCCGCTCCACCTCGCAGAAGGGCGGATCAGAAGGTGAATATTGTGCCATGAATGTACCCAGGAATCTCGGTCACATCTGGATTGGGCCCAAGGTCGCTCCGGTAGAGTGGATGCAGACGTGGATCGACAGGCACCCCAACTGGAACTACACGCGATACGACAATGTTTTCTTGAGCGGCGGGACCTTTAGGACTCGGCCTCAGATCAACGAGTACATGAAGCGGGGATGGTATGCGGGTGCCGCAGATTTGTTGCGGTATGAAATACTGTATAAATATGGCGGATACGTCGCCGGCGCAGACAGTATTTGTGTTAATCCCATCGATGATTTGTTCGACGACGGTGGCAAACTCTACACCGTCTATGAGAACGAGTTTCTAAGGGGACAACTGGTTGCCCCCATCGTGGCGTCAGCGCCAAACCATCCTTTCCTGAAGGAAATCATCGACCGTCTGTCAGAAGTACCGCCGCAGCAGCTTGATCATCCTTGGCGCCAAACAGGCAACCTTTTCGTTGCTGAGCTCATAGAAGAACTCCGCCCCGAGATTGTTATCTGGCCGTCTCACACCCTTATTCCAGAGCATTTCCTTGGTCGAAAATACACCGGGTCAGGGAAAATATATGCCCATCAGAAATTCGGAGAAACAACGGGCGCTTACAGATTCAGATCTCTATTTGCCAAAATTCGCGAAATTCCCCGCTCGCTCTATGCGTCCTCCGCAAGGAAAAAGCTAAGGGCTCTGAAGGCGTCGGCGGCCAAAGACCATGGATAGCTCT
Organism: Mesorhizobium sp. LEGMi-168a; assembly: GCF_058312955.1. Lineage (NCBI taxonomy): Bacteria > Pseudomonadati > Pseudomonadota > Alphaproteobacteria > Hyphomicrobiales > Phyllobacteriaceae > Mesorhizobium > Mesorhizobium sp. LEGMi-168a. The sequence continues at coordinate 57,388 of NZ_JBZEGV010000008.1, read as the reverse complement.
TCTTTTCGTGCAATCGACTTTCCCAACCTGGGCGTATTCGTTCTTACGGTAGAGCCGCCAGGCGGGACCCGCAGGACGCACGCCGCCAACGAATTGGACCGCGTCGGCATTTCCTTTGATTTCGTGCAGGGCATCGATCAAAACAGCGCCGACATTGACCGGGCATACTCACGCCTTCTGAATTTGGCTCTTCACAAGCGCTCACTTACGAGGGGCGAGATTTCCGTCTATCTCGGACATCGGAAGATCTGGCAGGAAGCGATGTCCAGAGGGCTGGATTTCGCGTTGATTTTTGAGGACGATTTCAAGATCTGTAATGACGAGCAATTCATTCTGGCGATAAACGATGCCATTTCTCGCCGAGACGTATGGAGCATCGTAAAGTTCTTCGATTTCAACCATAAGAAAGTAGTTGAGTCGGTCAAGATTGGAGCAACGCAGTTGGTCGGATACAAATACCCGGCCTCGGGTGCGGTAGCCTATCTGATCAACAGGCAGGCAGCTCAATCGCTTCTACATCGCCGTCATTTGTTCAGGCCTGTCGATGAGGACTTTTCTCATCCGTGGGAGTTTTCCATGCGCGTGTGGTCGACTTCTCCCAATCTGGTCGACGAAGTAAGCTTCGAACTCGGTGGATCCATTCTGGAAAGAGAACGATGCGACCTGAGACGCAGGAGGGTTGTAGTCCGGTCCATATGGGGGAATTTCCTGCAGGCGAGGAAACTCGTGCGGTCGCTTTGGTATCGCCGAGCGAGTGCGGCTAACGTGCGGGAGACCGTGAACGCAGGTTGTCGTGAACGACCCGGCCAAACCTATAAAGACGCCTGACTACGGCGACGCGCACGGATTCGCCACGGTCACGCACCCCTTGCCGATCGGGATCTTGCTGCGACGCGCGGCATTCCCTCAACGCGGAAGCAATTGAGAAATCTCGAGCCGCGGCGAACAAACAGCGCAAATAGCGCAGATTGGTCATCTGACAGGGTTGATTGCTCCCAATCGTGCGCGGCGCAGTTACGGACCGCCGCGCACCCTGCCCGGCGCGCGGCTGCCTTGGTCGCGACAGTATTCTTCAGCCCCGGATGCCGGCCGCGATTGCGATCGCTCCTTACAGGTCATGCATGCGGCGATCAGCGTTTGGGCAATCCCGCCCAGATCAAGGCTTCGACCACCTGGTCCGCCCATTCCGGCGTGTTCCGGAAGATAGGCAATGCCCGGTACCGCTCGATCGTGAAGCCCGGCTGAGCGGCGAGCAACTTTTGCGCGGCCCAGCGGGCTGTCTCCAGGTCGCCGCTCATCGCCGACCAGGCGGCGAGATATCGATAGGACATGATGATGTCGGGATGGGCGGCGACGACCTCGCGGGCGATCGCGACAGCCTCGGAAAGGGAACCTGTCTTGGCCATGGCGGTGGCCATTCCCAGCCTCATGTTGAATGTAAGAGGGTCCATGGGGCTTAGTGTCATCGCCCGCTGGAATCGTTCCCAAGCCTGAGCGGCTTCACCCTTGTAGATCGCGATCCAGCCATGGCGAGCCCATGCCCACGCGTTGTTCGGGTCAAGGCTGAGGGCCTTTTCGATAAAGGAGGCGGCACGCTCCTGTTCGCCGGCCATGCTCAATGCCGAGCCGGCGGCGGTCAACGCGGTTGGATCGTCGCCGATCGACCCGGCAGCCTCAACCGCCGCGAGCGCCTTTTCCAGCTCCCTTTCCGGCTGCTCGGCCCACAGATATGCGGCGTTCGAGGCGTGGCACCATGCTAGGAGCGCATGCGCGCGGCCATAGGCCGGATCGATGGCGATCGCTTTCTTGAGCAGCTCTATCGCCTGGTCGTTGGTGTCCTTGCGGCGGCCCCAAAGGTTCGGGAAGGCCCGCATGACGAGGTCATAGGCCCGCAGGCTGGCCGGCGGCTTGCGCTTGGCCAGCTCGATCTCGGCGCCGCGGATGGCCGGATGGATGGCACCGGCCACCTGCGCCGCGATCCTGTCCTGGAAGTCGAAAACGTCCACGGTCGCGCCCTCGTAGCGCTCGGACCACAATTGTGTCCTCGTCTCGGCATCGACCAGCTGCACGGAAATGCGCAGGCGGTCGCCGCCCCGCCGCACGGTGCCTTCGACCACGTAGTTGACGCCGAGCTCCCGGCCGACCTCACGCACGTCGGCGAAACGCCCCTTGTAGGTGAAAGCGGACTGGCGCGCGATGACGAAGAAGTCGCGGATGCGCGAAAGCGCGGCGGTGATCTCCTCGACGACGCCGTCGGCGAAATACTCGTCATCCGCACCGCCAAGGTTGTCGAAAGGCATCACCGCCACCGACGGCTGGTCATGCGGCCTCGCCGACGCGGCGATGGGCTGGGCCGGCTGGGCGGTACCGAGCGTCGACGCCGTCTGGCGATTTCCATCCCGCATCTGCAGCGACGCCGCCAGCGACTGCGTCTGAGCCTCGGGTTCCACGCCCAGATGCTTCTTCAGCAGCGCGCGGCAGCTCTCGAACTGACGCAAGGCCGCGTTTTCATGGCCCCTCGCGGCATGGATGCGCATTAATGCCCGATGCGCCGGCTCCGCGGTCGAATCCGAGGCAAGCAGCCTTTCCGCCAGCCCTTCGCAAGCGGCTTCAACCGCTGATCCCGTTTCGGGAGGCGCAAGGCTCAGACGCTCCACCAGTTGCTGCGCCTTCTGCCGGTATTTCGCCTGATAAGGGCCGAACCATTCGTCCAGTCCGTCGGGAATGGCTTCGCCCGCAAGCACATCGCCACGGTAGAGATCGGCCGCAAAGGCGAGGTCCGCCGTCTTGCCTTCGGCGAGCTTGCGCTCAAAGAGCCAGATATCGGCTTCGTCCGGGCCGGCCGTCAGCGCTACCGTCTCCTGATCTCCATCGATGGAAATGGCCGCATTGCCGGCGGCCGGAAACCACCGCCTGATATCGGCCAGCGCCTGGCGCAGGCTGTTGCGCGACTGCGCACCGCCTCGTCCCGACCAAAACCCTTCGCAGAGCCGTTCGCGAGGGTGGCCGCGGCGGCCCGCCAGGACCAGGGCGGCGAAAAGAAGCGCCGACTTGCGCGTTGCGAAGCGAACGGGCTGGCCGTCTGCGGATGTCACCTCGAGACCGCCAAGCAGCCGTATACGCACGACCCCTCTCCAGATTTCGAACGCGCCGGCAGAATAGCACCTTCGGCGGTCGATTTAACGCGGATTTAACGGCGGTCCGCCGGACTTGCCGAAATGGTTCACGCCCGGCCGAACAGCCGCAAATCGCGTGTGTGACAAGCTCGGACCGTCATCTGGAACGGGAGAGCAAAATGGCTCACACGGAAGCTCACACGGAGACCCGCACATCGAAACACCGGCTGCTCGGCTCAGCGTCGAAGGGCATGGCCACAGCGGCCGCTGCCTTCATGGCGTGGCGGCGGACCATCGCAGGGCGCAGGGCGATAAGGGACATGACGCCCGATCAGTTGAAGGACATCGGCTGCCCGCAGCCGCCTTCGCCAACGTTCTTCCTCAGCGTCGGCGTCGGCCTCATGACCGATCTGATGTCGATGAGGTAGGCCGGCAAAGGTTGGAATGACCGCCGGCGCGACTGCCTGAGTGAGCCGATCGGCCGCCCGGCGCGCGCCTGTCCTGGCGTCCACGCCACGAGATGATCCCTGAGGTGATCTTGCCGCGCCGCGCGATACTTCCTCAACGCGGGAGCAGTCGAGAAATCTCGACCCGCGGCGCGAAAAAGCAGCGCAAGTAGGGCTGATTGGTTATGACGTATCTGTTCTCGCAGATATGGTATTGGCCGTCCGGCGATTCCTGCACCCGGTCTCGCGGGATATTGAAACCATCGGGCAAATAAGTATAGCCGCCGTCGGCCCTGGACCGCACCGAAGACTGAGGTATGGCGCGGCAATCAGAACCGCCGCAACACTTGAACTTCGTCACCGGGTCAATCTTGTCCGTGTACCAATCATGGGCGTTGGCGCCCGTTGCGGCGGCAATGCACATGGCTATGACGATGAACCTTCGCATGGCATCCCTCGAAAATACGGAAGGCGCTGCTCGTTCGAGCGTCAATGTATATTAGCGTTCCGCTAAGAATGCCACCGGGCTGAGAATGACAAACGTGAGAGAGGCACGCTGTTGACAGCTCCTGCGGCCCAGGCAATCGTCTTCGCTGTGCTCGGCTAGGAAGAAAATCTTGAGCGCTTCGAAGTCTCCAGCCTACCTCAACGCTCTCAGGGCCTTTGAAGCGAGCGCCAGGCATGGGAGCTTTTCCGGCGCGGCCGGCGAGCTCAACGTCACCGCCGCCGCCGTCGGGCAGCTGGTGCGGGGGCTGGAGGACTGGCTTGGCGTGCCGCTGTTCCGCCGCAGCGCGTCCGGCAGATCGCGCCTCGTGCCGACCGAGGCGGCGCTCCGCGCGCTTCCCGAAATCAAGGACGGCCTCGATCGGCTGAGCCTCGGCCTCGAGCGTCTGCGCGAGGCTACGACGAGCGGCGTGCTCACCGTCGCCGTCAGCCCGGCATTCGCCGCCAAGTGGCTGCTGCCCCGCATCGATCGCTTTCACGCCCGGTGGCCCGATACGGACGTTCGGCTCGATACCGGCCTGAGGCTGGTCGACTATGCCGCGCACGGCATCGACATCGGCGTGCGCTACGGAGCGGGCCGGTGGGATGGATATACGCCGGAAAAGCTGATGGACGAGGAGGTCTTCCCCGTCTGCTCGCCTGCCCTGCGAGACAGGCTCGGCCTGAACGAGCCTGCCGACCTCAGTCGCCACACGCTGATCCACGACCTTTCCGTCGATCCCGGCATAGGCTTTACCACCTGGGAGATGTGGCTGCGCAGCGCCGGCGTTGAGGCAGTTGCCGCGCGGCCGCGCCTCAGGATCAACAATTCCGCGGCCGTGCTGCAGGCCGCGGCGGAGGGACAAGGCATCGCGCTGGCGCGCAACATCATGGCGCAGGAGGACATCGCCGCGGGGCGGTTGGTGCGGCTTTTCCCGGACATCGAAGTCCCCTCCATGCTCGCCTATTACGTCGTCTACAGGGCCGACCGCCCGCTTGCGCCCAAGGCCGAGCCGTTTCGGCGCTGGCTTCACGAGGAAGCGTCTGGCGCATAGCAGGCGACGAAGTTTTTCTTCGCGATACCGAAAGATCTTCCCGTTTGCCGGGAAGCGGCTGTCGGCCGACAATAGAGGCGTCACTGAAAACGTGGATGCCTTATGTCCAATCCCATTGTCATTGTCGGCGGCGGCCTTGCCGGGCTGACCGCGGCACGCCGCCTGCACCGCGCGGGCCTCGACGTCCGGCTGATCGAGGCGCGTGACCGGCTCGGAGGCCGGATCCTCTCCGTCGACGCGGCGAGCAATCCTTCGGTGGACGGCTTCGACCTCGGCCCATCCTGGTTCTGGCCCGGTACGCAGCCGGGCCTCGGCGCGCTGGTCGATGAGCTCGGCCTTTCGGTGTTCCCGCAGAACAGCGAGGGCGACATCGTCATCCACCGGATGTCGCGCGAGGAGCCGCAGCGCTATCGACTGGCCGCACATCAGATGCCCCAGTCCATGCGGCTCAAAGGCGGCACCGGAGCGCTGATTGCCGCGCTTGCCGCCGACCTGCCGGCCGACAGCATTCAGCTCGGTGTGCACGTCACTCACATCACCGGTGATGGCCAAGATGTGGAGGTTCGTTTCGCCACGAAGCAGGGCTCGCAAGAAACGATGCGGACCTCGCACGTCATCCTGGCCGTGCCGCCGAGGCTGCTTGAGGCGACGGTGACCTTCACGCCCAGGCTCGATCCGGCAACGGCTGAGCGCTGGCGGGCGACGCCGACCTGGATGGCGCCGCATGCCAAGGTCTTCGCCCTCTATGACAGGCCGTTCTGGCGCGACGCCGGGCTTTCGGGCACGGCACAGAGCATGGCGGGGCCGCTGGTCGAAATCCACGACGCCACGACGGCGTCCGGGCAGGCGGCGCTGTTCGGCTTCCTCGGCGTTCCCGCGGAGCGACGCGCCATCGTCGGAGAGCAGGCGCTGGTTGCCGCATCGATCCAGCAGTTCGTACGCCTGTTCGGGCCGCAGGCGGCCACGCCGAGCGGCACCCTGTTCAAGGACTGGGCCGCGGACCCGCTGACGGCCACCCCTGCGGATCAAATCGGCGGCGGTCCGCCGATCGCCAGCGGCCAGGACTGGATCGACGATACCTGGCGCGACCGCCTGACGCTGGCGGGCAGCGAAACCGCCGAGCGTGAGCCCGGCTACCTCGCCGGCGCGGTCGACGCGGCAGAGCGCGCGGTGTCCTCCCTGCTGGACAAGAGGGCTGCGCCATGAAGGCGACCGTGCGGCGGATGCGGTCGGGCGACGTGAAGTTCCGGATGGTGCTCTCGATGAAGGACACGGCACATGCGCATCAATGACGATTTCTCCCGCCCTACAATCGTTCACGCCGCACGGCAGGATTGGGTGCCGAGCCCGGCGGCGGGCGTCGACCGGCGCATGCTGTTCAGGATCGGCGGCGAGGTGGCGCGCGCCACTTCCATCGTGCGCTACGCGCCTGGCAGCGCCTTTCCGCGGCACACCCATGGCGGCGGCGAGGAGATCGTCGTCCTCGACGGCGTCTTTCAGGACGAGCACGGCGACTATCCCGCCGGCAGCTATTTTCGCAACCCGCCAGGAACCTCGCACGTTCCCGCATCGCGGGATGGCTGCACCATCTTCGTGCGCCTCTGGCAGTTCCGCGCGGGCGATGCCGCGCAGGTCGTCCGTCAGCCCGGAGAAGGCCGCAGCGCCGCACCCCGCACGGGTGCTGTTTCGGCTACGGTGCTGTTCGACGACGGCCATGAAGAGGTCCGCCTGGAAGAGTGGCGAGCGGGCGAGCGGGTCACGGTCGAGAACGGCCGCGGGCTCGAATTCCTCGTTCTTGCGGGAGAGCTTGGCATCAGAGGCGAGCGGCTGGGGCCGCAGAGCTGGGGACGCCTGCCGGCGGGGACGAAGCTAGACGCCAAGGTCGGTTCGCAGGGCACAGGACTCTGGATCAAGGACGCGCCGCTGCTGCACTCTGACGTTCTCTCCCTCCCCGAGTCCTGAATATAGCTGCCGCCGGCCGGCGGCGTGATGCCGGCCAGCCGAGAGGGACGCGATCACACCAGTCTCTGCCCGCCGTCGATGTGGATGGTCTCGCCGGTCAATGCGCCAATGGCTTGTCACATATAACTTCAACGCGAAAAATTGGCGCTCGTGAATTCACGCACCTCGTCAGCGATCCAATTTCTGAATGCGCGGACCTTCGGGTGATCCTGATTGCCTATCCGGTAGACAAGGTCGTATCCCCATTCGACTTCCAGTCTGGCTTGCGGAAACAGCGCCACGAGGCGGCCCGCCGCGAGGTCTTCGGCGACCAAGACGCTGCGCCCAAGCGCCACGCCTTCACCACGGATCGCGGCCTCGATGGACATGCTGCCGAGGCTGTAGCCGGAACCGCGCGTCCTTGGATAAGGCAATTCCATCATCGAGAACCAGCGTTCCCAGGTCGTGTTCATGCCGATCTCGTGGATCAGCTGGCACTTGGACAACTCGCCGGGAGATCGAAGCCCGCCCATGCGGTCGCGATAGTCCGGCGTGCAGACCGGGGAGACCGTTTCGTGCATGATGCGCTCGGCCGCCGCAACCGGATACTGGCCATTTCCATAGCGCAGGGCGACGTCGACGTGACCGTTCGCGAAATCCACCACGGCGTCGGTCACTTCGAGATGGACCTCGAAATCCGGATAGCGCGCCATCAATTTGTGCAGGCGTGATGTCAGCCATTTGCTGGCGAAGGAGACGCCAGAGCTGACGACAAGCCGCGCGTCGTCGTTCTTGCGGCGAATGCTTTCCGCCTCGCGCGTGAGCTCGGAAAGCAGACGGGTGACGGCACTGAAGAAGGAGGCGCCCGCGTCGGTCAGTTCTATCCTGCGGGTCATGCGGCGAAAGAGCTGAACCCCCAGATGGTCTTCCAGCGCCTTGATCTGACGGCTCACCGCGCCGTGGGTCAGATGCAGCTCCTGCGCCGCCAGCGTCATGCTCAGCCGTCTCCCGGTCGCCTCGAAGGCGCGAAGGGTCTGCAGCGGGGGAAGTTGCTCAGGCATATGACTCGTACGCGTGATGAATTCTCACGCATCCTGTGAGGACAAATGGTTTGTCGGCGGTGTTCGACGGCTTGTAGACATGACACAGACGCACACACCTGCCAACCGCATCAAGCGAAGCCGCTCATGACGCAGAACACCAACTCCGCGGTCCTCTCCCCCATCGACATGTCGGCCCGCTCCTTGTCCATGAGGAGCCTCGGCGCAATGCTGCTGCTCGCAATCATGTGGGGTCTTTCGATCCCGTTCACGAAGCTCGGCCTTGAAACGATCCCGCCTTTGACGCTGACCGCCATGCGCTTCCTTGTTGCGGTGCCGCTGTTTCTGACCCTGGCGGCAGGCCGGCTTCGCGTGCCGCGGCAAGCGGTTCCCAGCATTGTCGCGCTCGGCGTGATGGGCATCACCTTGGGCAACGTCGCGCAATCGTTCGGCGTGCAGGGCACGTCGGCCTCCGCCGGCACGATCATTTCGGCGACGATCCCCATTTTCATCGTGATCTTCGCGGCGATCCGACTGAACCAGCCTGTGACGGGCCGGCAATGGTTTGGGCTGCTCGCGGCCTTCGCCGGTATCGCGCTGGTGGCCGTCGGAAGCGGATCGGGAGTCGGCGACCTGTCGAAGACCACCGTCGCCGGCGTCGCCTGGATGCTCGTTTCGGCCGTCGCCATCGCGTTCTATTACATCTGGAGCGCGGAACTCACGAAGAAGTACGGCACCTTGCCGGTGGCCGCATGGAACGCCCTGGCAGGTCTGGTCGCGATCCTGCCGCTGTCCGGTTGGGAGATGGCGCACACGCCCGTGCAGATCACGATGCAGGCAATATGGGTTGTCGTGTATCTCGGCGTCATGGTGACCGTCGCGGGCCTGCTTTTGTGGCTCTATCTTCTGCGCGCCGTCCCGGCCCGGGTCGCGGCGAGCGTCCAGTATATTCAGCCGGTTTTCGGGATCGCCGCCGCCTCGGTCCTCTTTGGCGATCGACTCGGCCTGATGTTCGCGATCGGCGTCGTTCTGATCCTGGGTGGCCTCGCTTTGGCCGTCGCCAACAAGCGGCCCGCCCCCGAAGTGGCGGTGCCGCACGAATAAGGACGTAGAATTTCGAAAACCGTTACCGACGACAGGAATGGCGCCCCTGCAGGTGCCAAGGCTTGGTTTCAGCGGACGAAGAGCCTACGATCCTGTTCGTGAAGATCGTCGGCAATGAAATACTTCGCCGCCCAAGTATCGGTCGTGCCAAGAAACCACCCCGCCTCGATTGCCGCCGAGGACTTGTTTGCCGGCGGCGCCGCCAGCATCGCTTCCTTGTTTTGGCCGGTATTTTTCGCCGCCTCGGTGGCCGTGCTGTCGAGAAAGTTGAAATGATCGACGAGCGCCAATGCCTCGATCGCAAAGCACGCGGCAACATCGGCATCCCGGATCGTCAGCAGGTTGTCGCCATTTTCCTGCTCACCCAGAAGCGACAGGTTCGATGAACCACAGAATACCGTCGGATCGGGTCCATTAAAGCCGCAGACGACAAATTTGTGATGAACTTGATGCCCAAGGCCAATGTTCGGGACCTGGTTGAAGGGTGGCGGCAGGCGGGTCTTCTGTGGCTTGCCGGTGACGAGGACGCCGCCCTTCTTGCCAACCGGGTACAAAGCGATGCCCGCAGGATTGTCGGAAATCCCGTAGCTGAAAACGCTCTGGCTGTCGTGCAGCGCGCTCAACGCGGTATAGATCGGATTGTCGGCGGCGCCCTGCAGCTCCATGACCGCGAACAGCACGCTGCCAAGCTTGTCGGCCTCACCCGCCTCTTTGTTCGCGCGCGCCACAATCTCGACCAGTCCAGAGCGTGCGTCCGCCTCACTGTGAGGCGCGAAGGCGATACTGGTTCTCGGCACCGCGGCGCTCGCGAATGGGTATGCCTTGGTCGCGAGCTTGCTGATCCTAAACGGCCTCGCGGCGACGTCCTGGTCCCAAACGGCCTGAAAAAGTTCCGCATACAATTTGGCGACGTCGGCGTCTTCATAAACGAGCACGTGGTTCGAGTTCACGTAGATGCCGGTGACGGAAAGATTGGTTGAGCCCGTCAGCACGCGAACCGGCTCGCCATTCTTGTAGACCACGATCACCTTGTCGTGCGCGTACCGATCGAAGTTGCCGCGCTTAATGCGCTGCGCGCCGGCGGCATTTGCGAAAAGCTCCGCAAAGCGGTCTTCCGGAGGCTTCTTGGCACTGTGATGCAGTCCCGCGTCGTCAAGAATGACGCGGGCGCGTGGCCCGATCGCCAACAGGAGCGTCAACACATCCGGCTCGCTCAGGTCGTACGCAAAGAGGTCCATCGTGAGCGTAGCGTCGGCGTCGACCGCGCGCAGTATCTCGAAGACCCGGTCGCGCGCGGTAAAGCCCGACCACTCATATTGCTGCGCATATGTGAAGGTCTCTCCGGCTGGATTGGTTCCCGCGATGGTCGACGTGTCAAACTGGAGTGGCGCCTTGGCGGGCTTGAACTTCGTCTTGAGTCCAAAGTGCTCGACGAAGGCTTGGCTCTGAGTGAAGCCACGCGTGAACGCGAGCTTGAGCGATCCCTTCGAGAACGGTTCCACGGCGATGGTAACATCCACCGAAAGATCCGGATCAATCGGGAGAAGATGCTGCTGGCCATCGAAATAGCGCGGCGTGACCGTGTAAATGTAGTCGCCCATTGCCGGCTTGGGCCCTTGATGCTCAAGACCGGGCACATGCACCCATCGAAACTTGTGCAAAGGCGCGTTGATCGTCGAGCGTGCCGGCTCGTCGGGGTCCTGCGCATGATCTTCCGGCTTCCTGAACTGAAGGCGATTCCAAAGATAGTAAGGCTCCTTACCCGGCGGCTTGACCGCGATCGTGAAGCCGGCGAGGCGTTTTCGCGACGCGTCTGTCGTAAGATCGAATGCGAGCAAAGTCTTGGCATCGCCCCTGTAGGCGACGACAGTCATCGCACCCTTAGATTTGCGCACCTTTGTCATGGCTGCCCCCCTTGACCACTTGCCCGCTAACGAGTCCCCAATCGTAATTTGCCATCTAAACTATCTGGCGCTGCGATAACGAAGTTTATCTGATGAATCTCATTGTGTAAATCATACATCAATCCAATAATTACTTCACGATTGTTGGTATTGGGAAGAACCGCTCAAACTGCCCGCCTCGAGGCGCAGAGGCACGATGCGCGCCTTCGCCCGCATGAGGACGCTGCTGGTCGTCCCGCCAGTCAGACCAGCCTCTGTCCGCCATCGATGTGGATAGTCTCGCCGGTCATGAACGCGTTTTGCATCAGATAGAGATAGGCCGGCGCCACGTCCGGCGGCTTGGCGATCCGCCGCGCCGGCAGGCGTGGCGGAACGCCGTGCTGACCCAAGATGCCGGACCGGCTGAAGCGTCGTCGCGCCCTCGCTATTAGCGCGCAAAATTCATGTGGGCTTCACAAATCCGTTGCGACGGTTTCGTAGATGAAAGAGGGGGGCTTTGTTTTGACGCAACTCTCTGGAAAAGGATGGAAAAATGTCCAAGATCCCCGGCAAGATCGAAACCATCGAAAATGCGGAATCCGCTCCCTTTGAGTCGTCCAAGGCTGCCGAGCAGGTTCGCGCCGTCGCCGAGCAGGGTGTTGAGCAGGCGAAGGAAGCTTTTTCGAAATTGCAATCGGACGCGGAAATCACTCAAAAGGCTTTTGAGTCGACCTTTGAGATGGCCAAGACAACTCGCAGCGAGGTGTCCTTGAAGACGATTGCCGCTCTGCGAGCCAATGCCGAAGCCGCCTTCACACACCTCGAAGCACTGGTTGCCGTGAAGTCGCCGTCCGAGTTCTTCGAACTGCAGTCCGCTTTCCTGAACAAGCAGTTCGAAATCTCCATCGAGCAGGCCAAGACCTTGCAGGCCGTGATGTTGAGAGCTACCGAGGACGTTTCCAGGCCGATCAAGGATGCCTTTGAGAAGGCTTTGAAGGAACGTAAGGCCGCCTGATTGCCAAAGTAGTCGAGACCGAAGGTCCTTCGGCCGATAAGGCATCCCAGCGTCGGTCTTCCTATTTGGTCGGACGGCTTATGCTGCCCGACCGCTTCTGGCGTTCCGAGCATGGGAGATGCATCCTCCCCGTGCGCGCTGGATGACGAATGGCCAAAAATATTTCTGGCAGGCGGTGTGCCGCACTGATCCTTGGCGGCCAGTGGCGATGGTTCTGATGCCGCCTCAACGCCAGAAGCGCCTCGTGTCGACAAAGGCGCGGTGCGCTTCCGCTGCGTCATCGAGAAGCTTGGACTTGTCTTCGGCGCTGAAGAGATCCTCCGCCCCAGCCACGTCCGAAAGCTCCAGTGCTGCCAGCGTATCGGGGGCGGTGGCGATATCGTTGAGGCTGCCGAGCTGATCCTGCAGGCCCTTCATCGCCTCGATGAATCGCCGATAGCGTTTGACTTCCGCCTTGCTGCTGTAAAGCGGTTCGAAGAACTCCGCTGCGTAGCGCAGTTTCTTTGCGGCGATGCGCACTTTATGGCGGGTCTCGTCGTCGGCATCGATGAGGCTGTTGCCGCCCTTCGCCACCTTTTTCCAAAGTTTATCAAATACACCCGAGGCGAAATCCGTTGACGGCTGCTCGTACATTTCCTCCGATTGGGTTCGCCAGTCCCCGATGGAAATCCACTCGGCGGCGTCGATCATCAACGAGCGGGCGCGCGTCGAGGAGAGCGATGCTTCGACCGCCACATAGGCGTCGTCGCGCGCGTCTTGAAGACGGCTTGAAAGAGCCTCGCTCGAAGCGCGGTCGATCATCACGTCAATATTGCGCGCATCGCCAAATTCCGAGGTGAGCCATTTGAATTCTTCTCGCAGGTGGTCGAAACGGCTGTCGTCGAACAGGGACTTGCAGATCGAAAATAGGGAGCGCAGCCGTCGCAGCGACACGCGAGCCTGGTGCAGGGCCTCGGCATCGCGGGACCAGCCCAGCGCCGTTTCATTGAGGCGAAACTGTTTGAGGCAGGCCGCGGCGATGCGCGCGAAAGCTGTTGCCGCGCTCATTTCGGACGAGAGCAGGGTCGAAGCCGCTTTCACAGCACCAGGCGCCGATCCAAGCAGACGGTAGCCCCGTTCCGCTTTGCTCAGCACGCCGAGATGCGCAGGCGTGATCAGGTCGACCTTCCGGGCGAGCGCAAAAAGCGCTGTCTGCGAGCCGGCCTTTTTTTCAAACTCGATCTCGCAGACCGGCGACTCGCGATCGGCGGCAACGACCTTGCCAAGATCCAAAGCGACTTCGACCGTGGCGTCGCCGTCCGTCACATTCCAACGGTGCCGTTTGACATGAACCTCGAACAAGGGCGCCAGCTTTGGGCCAGCCCCGGCAAGCAGGTCTCGGATCTGCGGATCGTCGAGCATCGGTATGTCGCCGGCGACCGGTTGCTCCCATTCCTCGCGTGCGAACGATCCGGCCGCGGCGTCATCGCTGGCTTTGACGGTTTGAATCCGTTCATTTCCCGATTGCCGAATGCGAAGCGACAGGCCGCGCTTGGACAGGTCCCATCCCGGGGTGTCGAAATAGATCGATCTTTGCTGGAGAATGATGGGTGAGGCTCCGAACGGATTTTTCTTCAGGAGTGACCCCGCACCCGACCGCGACAGCTCGAGCTTCAGTTCCGTTTCCTGCATGATGGCCTCGGCACAGCACCGCTTCACAGCAGTCGGAGCGACCATCCGCATGGTGCGTCATATGACTGTCACAAACAACCGCCCGCCTCAACCAAGCAGCCGGACCTCAAGCCTGCGAACGACAATGATCGAACCGGAACCAACACTTCTCAGTCCTCGTTCATCCGATGGTGCAAGACAAGGACACAGAGATGGCTACCAAAGAAAAGAAAGAAAAGAAGGAGGCGAGCCGCGTGGTCAAGGGGCAGGAGCTGGAGGTGGAGCACCTGACGGAAATTGCTGACGTCTCGCCGAAACAGGCGCGCGCTTTGTTGCGTAAGCATGGTGCCGACTGGACGAAGCTCAGGGACGAAGCCGAAGACTTGAAGGAAGGCTGAAATTCCCGGCACGGTGTCCAGCCGATAGATGGGTAACACTTTGAACCGGATACATGGGTTACAGTTTTCCCCCTGAGTTTGTGTCCGCCGCGGCGCCATCTGGTCGGGGTTGGATGGGGCTGCGGCGGACCAGTTTCTTGTGTCTGCCGTCGATGATGCCGAGCGGGTGGGCATAGAAGCGGAGCGCCCATTGCCCGTCCTCGGTCTCGGTCGCGGCGACCGCTTCGCCGGCCAGCGTCTTCGAGACATAGATGAAGTCGCCGTTCCACCTGATCTCGCCATTTTGCCGCACGCGCCGCACCGCCGCTTCGGCCGGATAGTCCGGCTCGGGCGTCGTCTTTGGCATGGCGCGGGTCGAAGGACGGTAATGCTGTGCCGGGGTGTCCATGCCCAGCGCCTCATGCGGGCGCTGCTCGTTGTACTCACGACGGAAGGCCTCGAAAGCCCTGGCCTGGGCCGCCCTGTCGGCCTCCGGCGCCTTGGCCAGCGGCAGCATGGTCAGGTGGAAGCGCTCATGGCATCCGTTCTGCTGCGGCTTGCCCGGCTGGATGCGCTCCAGGACGATGCCGAGCTTGATGAAGCGCACCGCAAGCGGCGTCAGTCCACTGATGCCGGCCGACGCAAACGGCGAGCCATTGTCACTTCTGAACCGATCCGGCAGGCCATTCTCCTCGAATGTCCGCTCAAACACCGGCCAGGCTTCCTTCTCGCAGCTCGAGCCGGTCGCCGCGAGCGCCAACAGGTAGCGGCACGACCCATCCATCACCGTCAGCGGCTCGCAGCGCCAGCCATCGCCGGTCCGGAACCAGCCCTTGTGGTCTCCCGTCCACAGCGCATTCGGTCCCTCAGGCTCCGGCCATGGACCGTTGCCCGCCGCCTTCCAGCGCGCGCGCCGGCCTCCCACAAGGCCGTGCCGCTTCAGGATGTCACCGGCCGTCGAGACCGCCGGCCAACTCCATGAAGGCTCGGCCCGCTTCAGCCGCGCCATGATCTTCTTCGGCCCCCATAGCGGATGCGCCTCCTTCTCCGCCACGATCCGCTCCACCAGCTCCGCTGCCGTCGCCCGGCCATGATTGAGCGGCGCCCGCGGCCGGTCGTGCAGGCCTTCCGGGCCGAGCTCGCGGTAGCGGCCAAGCCATTTGTAGCCGGTCTTGCGCGAGATCTCGAAGGCCGCGCAAAGCTGCGTCATCGTCTCCTCGCCAGAAAGGCATTCCACCACAAAACGAAGCCGCTCATCCATGATGCCAGTCTCTCGCCAAACCATCGCCGGTCCTCCCGGCTAACGAGAAAACTGTCACCCATCCAATCGGTCCATTCCGTTACCTATCTATCCGGTTCGGACAACGGCTTCTTCTCTCCGTCTCTATTGCGGAGCGGCACTGCCCGATCACTGGTTAACGTCTTCCGGCGAAGGCCGATGTCGGGCACGAGGCAGCCGGCCGGCAGATCTCGACAAGCTGCGTGGCCAGCCAAAATCGGACTTCAAGTCTCCCTGTTTTGTCCCATCAGACCAACCTCTGCCCGCCATCGATATGGATCGTCTCGCCGGTCATGAATTCGCTCTGCATCAGATAGAGATAGGCCGGCGCCACGTCGGCCGGGGTCGCGATACGCTTCGCCGGAATGCTGGCGCCCATCTGGTCGAAATAACCTCCCTTGGCCGCGCCGACGATCTCGTCCCACATCTCGGTGTCGACCCAGCCGGGCGAGACGATGTTGACGCGCGTCGGGGCAAGCTCGAGCGCCAGCGCGCGGGCGAAATAGGTGAAGGAGCCGGCGATCGCCGCGACGACCGAGCCGCCGGGGACCGGCGGCCGATCCTTGTTGATGCCGGAGGTGAAGGTCATCGAGCCGCCGGCCTTCAGCGTGCGCACCGCGTGCTTGGCCAGCACCACCGCGCCGATCAGCTTGCTGTCGACGAACTGGCGCACGAAATCCATGTCGGTCTCGCCGATCGGATAATTGGGCGGCGGCGTGCCGGCGGTCGCGACCAGATGATCGAAGGCGCCGACCTCCTCGAACAGGCGAACGACATCTGTCTCGTTGGCCATGTCCGCGGCAACGCTTTTCACCCGCCCTGCCCCCGTGAGCTTTTTCCCGGCGGCTTTCAGCTTCTCCGCCGAGCGCCCGACGATCGTAACTTCCGCGCCGCTTTCGAGCGCGGCCGCCGCCACGCCGAAACCGATGCCGGAGCTGCCTCCGACGACAATGATCTTGCTTCCCGCGAGCCTAGCCATGGGTGTCCTCCGTCTTCCAGCAATGGGTTGAAAATTACGCGCGGCCGGCGTGGGCCGCTTCGAGATCGGCGAGGATGATCTTGCTCATCCTGTACATCGCCTGCCGCGCCCGGTCCGCCTTCTCGCGGTCCGGGTCGCTCATCAGGCGCAACGCCGGCTCAGGGATGACCTGCCAGTAGACGCCGAACTTGTCCGTCAGCCAGCCGCAGGGCTTTTCCGAGCCGCCGCCTGCCGTCAGCGCGTTCCAGTAATAGTCGGTCTCGGCCTGGTCCTTCGTCTCGATGTAGAGCGAGATCCTTTCGTTGAAGGGCGGCATCGAGCCGGCGTTGAGCGCGGTGAAGCGCTGGCCTTCGAGCTCGAAGTCGAAGATCGAGTGCGGAACCGTTTTGTTGGTGCCGCCGACGAAATCGGTGAACTCGATCGACCCGAGCGCGCGGCCGTTCCTGAACACCGACAGATAGAAGTCTCGCGCCTCTTCGGCGTTGAGGTTGAACCAGAGGAAGGGGTGGATGGTAGCCATGGCGTCCTCGTTGAGCTTTGATCACAAATCCTGTGAGGATTTTTGGCCAGAAAACGCATTATGGACAAACCAAAATTTGGCAAGTATTTGTTACCAAAGCTCACAAATAGCTTTTCGCCATGACCCGCAGACTGCCGCCTTTGAACGCATTGCCGGCCTTCGAGGCCGCCGCCCGGCATCTGAATTTCTCCAGGGCAGCGGACGAGCTCAACGTCACGCATGGCGCCATCAGCCGGGCGATCAAGCATCTCGAGGACCAGCTCGGCGTGCAGCTTTTCGAGCGCGCGACGCGCTCGGTGCGGCTCACTCCTGTCGGCGAGCCCTATGCGCGGGCGGTGCGCGAGGCGCTCGACCAGCTCGCGGTGGCGACACAGACGGCGACCTCCCGCCTCTCGGACGCGACTTTGAATGTCAGCACGTCCGACGGGTTTGCCGGGAAATGGCTGGTGCCCAGGCTCTACCGCTTCCACCGCGCGCATGGCGACATCGACGTACGCGTCTCGACGACCGGCAAGCTCACCAATTTTCGCGGCGACGGCATCGACGTCGCCATCCGCTACGGCGCCGGGAACTATCATGGACTGACCTCGGAGTTTCTGACCGGCGAGGAGGTGTTTCCCGTCTGCAGCCCGAAGCTGCTGGAGGGGCCGCACCCGCTCAAGACCCCCGAGGACCTCAAGCATCACACACTGATCCGCGACGGCTACCGCATCGACTGGGCGGCCTGGCTGGCGAGTGCCGGCGTGGAAGGCGTCGACCCGAACAGCGGGCTCACCTTCGATTCCGCCACCTTCGCGGTGGAATCCGCCGTGCAGGGCGAAGGCGTCGTGCTCGGCCGCACCATGCTCGTTTCAGCTGACCTCGCCACCGGCAGGCTGGTCCGGCCTTTCGACCATGCGCTGAAAGCCGTCTCCAGTTTCTACCTCGTCTACCCGCCGGAGGCGATCCGCCAGCGCAAGGTGAAGGCGTTTCGAGACTGGTTGTTTTCGGAGATCGAGCCGGGCTGACGGCGAACGCGGCCGCCATCAATGCCATGTTCCAGCGCGACGGCTACTTCACCTTGACGACGACTTTGCCTTTCGCGCGTCCCGCCTGGACGAAGGCCAATGCCTCGTTGGTTTCCTCGAACGGGAAGATCCGATCGATCACGGGGTGGATCGTTCCGGATTCGATAAGGCGCGTGATCCTGCCCAGCTGATCGCCCTGCGCCCACATGAACAGAAACGAATATTCGACGCCGGCGCGTTCGGCCTTCTTGCGGATGCCGCGGCTCAAGGCGAGCATCACCAGCTTGAGCACCATGTTCAAGCCTTGCTTCCGGGCAAATTCGGCGTCTGGCGGACCGGAGATGGAGATGAGCTTGCCACCGGCTTTCAGCACGCCCAGGGATTTTTCAAGCGTTTTGGCATCCTGGCTGTTCACGACGACATCATAACCTTTGAGCAGGTTCTCGAAGTTGTCTTTCCGGTAGTCGACCACGATGTCAGCGCCGAGGCTCTTGACCATATCCTCGCTCGACGCGCCTGCTGTTGTCGCAACCGTTGCGCCGAGGTGCTTCGCCAGTTGGATGGCGAATGTGCCCACCCCGCCGGACCCGGCCTGGATGAAGACTTTCTGGCCCTTCCTTAGATTGGCCCTTTCGACCAGCACCTGCCACGCGGTCAAGCCAACGAGTGGTATCGAGGCGGCTTCCTCCATGCTGAGATTCTTCGGCTTCAACGCCAAGTCAGCCTCATTGATCACGATGAACTCGGCGAATGTCCCAATTCGGCCGTCGCGCGGCCGTGCATAGACCTCGTCGCCGGGTTTGAACTTGCGGACTTTCGATCCGGTCCGGACGACGACCCCGGCAACGTCGTGCCCCAGGATGAAGGGCGGGCGATAGCGCAGGAAGGGTTTGAACTCGCCGTCCCGGATTTTGGCATCCAGAAGGTTCACGCCGGCCGCATGGATTTCGACCAGGACATCGTCGTCCCGCAGGCCGGGCATCGGCATGTCGGCAAGCCGCAGAGCGGCCTTCTTTCCATATTTGTCGACAACAAAGGCTTTCATCATGCTTACTTTCTGAAATGGCTCTTGATGCCCGGCCGAGCCACTCGGTCGGGTGCTGAATGTGCCGTGCCGCCTGGCTGTTCAGACCGGCAGGCGGAACTGCTTGCGCAAGGCCTTGTCGAACACTTCGGCAGGCACAAAGCGGCGCAGCAGGCTCACCTGCCGCGCGGCTTTGCCGGCCGTGTAGCGTCGTCGCGGATGCTTGTCGGTCGCCGCCTTGAGGACGACCTTCGCCACGACTTCCGGAGGGTCGGCTTTGGGCATCACATCACGCAGGAGCGCGTCGACGCCGGCTCTGGCCCGATCGTATTCCTTCATCGTCAAATCTGGCTCGATGCCGTTCTGGTCGAAGACCGTGCGGACGAATGCCGGTTCGATGACCGAGACACGGATGTTGAAGGCACGGACTTCGTGGTCGAGCGATTCCGAATAGCCCGAGACAGCGTGCTTGGCGGCCGAGTAGTGGGCGGCATACGGCGCGGGGATGACCCCCAGGATCGAGCCGATGTTGATGATGCGCCCTCCACCTTGTCGCCGCATCGCCGGCAACACAGCGTTTGTCACCCGCACGACCCCGAACAGGTTTACGTCGAACAGGGCTTGAACCTGCTCGACCGACGACTCCTCTGCGCCCGCCTGCAGCCCGATACCGGCATTGTTGACCAGCAGGTCGATCCGGCCGGTTTTTGCAAACACGGTTGAAACAAGCGCTTTGACGGACTCACCATCAGTCACATCGCAGGCCAACATGGTTACCTGGCCTGGGCCGGTGCTGGGCGCTCGACGGCTTGTTCCGAAGACGGTGTATCCCGCGCGGGCCAGTGCATCGGCGCTGGCGCGACCGATGCCCGACGAGGCGCCGGTCACGATAGCGGTCTTTCCAGAATGTGCGTTCACTTGATGTTCCAACTCGGCTAGCTTTCTTCCGCTAATTGGATTATGATCATACTATCATAGTACGATCATAATGCAATACCAAGTCTGAAAGGAGAAATCATGCGCTACGAAAAGGGCCGCAAAGACGCATCCCGCAGCCGGATCATGGAGGTTGCCGTCGATCGTTTTCGGAGTGACGGCATCGCCGCGTCCGGACTCGCAAGCATCATGAGCGACGCAGGGCTGACGAACGGGGCGTTCTATCCGCACTTTCAATCCAAGGCGGCGCTTGTGCGGGAATGTGTGGCGGCGGCTCTGGAGGGGCAGTCAGGCCAGATTGCGGAGGCCTTGGCCTCCGGTGGCCTGACGACGGCCATCGATGCGTATCTGTCGGCCGTTCATCGGGACAATCCGGAGAAGGGCTGCACCTCAGCCGCGCTTTTGCCGGAAATCGCGCGCGAGCCACATGAAACGCGGCAACTCTACACCGAGCGCTTCATGGCTCTGGTGCGCCAGGTGTCGGCGGCTATTCCGCCGCGGACCAAGGATCCGGAGGGCGTTGCGCTCGGCATTTTTGCGACCCTGATCGGCGCCCTGCAACTGGCCCGCGCCGTGGACGGCACCGAATTGTCGGATCGCATTCTCGCGGCGGGAGCAGACGCGGCGCGGACGATGATCCAATCGCATTGAAACGCGAGGTAGACGATCGGAATCCAGACGGATCGTTCCGCCGGGGCTCGAACGTCACGTCGAAGGCGATCGGCCATGCAGGGCGAGGGCGTGGTGCTTGGCCGGACGCTGTGTTTTCGAACCGGGCTGAGTTCAGCGCCCGCCTACACACCGCCTCGCGTGTGTGCCGCCTTCAAGACTTGGCTTACACCGCCCAACAGCAATCCTGCGCGCCGTCTCGGGCTTTTGTGGTCCTCAAATGAGGCAACCGACGGCATGGGCGGGGGGCTTTGGGGGGCCGCCGGTTACCAGGACGAGGGGCCATAGAATCAGAAAAAATGCATAGGCCCTTATGCAATAATGCCAGTTATCCGCGTTCTTGGGAACTGGTTTCCAGCTTAAAATTCAAACGTATATGGGAAGGAGCGCACATTTACGATGACCTTCACGCGGCTGCCCGCGACAGGAACCACATCGGCCGTGCTGCGTCATAGAGACAGGTTGTTTGTCGCGGTCCCGGAGTGGCGTCGATGGTCAGGCTGCTTCTTGTCGTTGCGATGGCGCTCGCGCTCGCATGCGGCGCAAGCGGGGCAGCCAG
Source organism: Mesorhizobium sp. LEGMi-168a (assembly GCF_058312955.1). NCBI lineage: Bacteria > Pseudomonadati > Pseudomonadota > Alphaproteobacteria > Hyphomicrobiales > Phyllobacteriaceae > Mesorhizobium > Mesorhizobium sp. LEGMi-168a. The sequence goes on along the minus strand of NZ_JBZEGV010000008.1, from coordinate 36,305 downwards.
GCTGGACATGGACGCGGTCAATCAGGCCCAGTTCAGCGAAGGCGAGCCGAAGGGCGTCGACCCGATGCTGCTCAAGGCGCAGATCCTGCTGGATCGCGCCCGCTTCTCGCCTGGCCTGATCGACGGCCGCCTTTCCGATAATTTTGCCAAGGCGGTCGCTGCCTTCCAGGCGGCGAACGGCTTGCCCTCCGACGGCAAGTTGACGCGCGAGACCTGGGACAAGCTCGCGGCGACCTTCGCCGGCCCGGTGCTGACTAACTACGAGGTCACGGCCAAGGATGTGCGCGGTCCCTTCACCAAACACATCCCGGCCCGCATGGAGCGGATGGCGCATCTGAGGCGGCTCGGCTACCGCAATGCCCGGGAAAAACTGGCGGAGCGTTTCCATGTCAGCGAACAAGTGCTGCGAATGCTCAATCCCAAAACCGGTTTCAGGAAGGCAGACACGAGCCTGGTGGTGCCCAATGTCGGCCGCGGCGATCCTCTCGCGGCCATCGGGAGCGTCGAGATCGACAAGGCATCTCGCCAGGTGCGCGCGCTCGATCCGTCAGGCAAAGCGCTCGCGGTCTATCCCGCCTCGATCGGCAGCAAGGAGAAGCCGGCGCCGAGCGGCGCGGCGGAGGTGAAGCGCGTCGTCCACAATCCGACCTATCACTACAATCCGAAATTCGCCTTCAAGGGGGTCAGAAGCAAGCGGCCCTTCACCATCGCCAAAGGGCCGAACAATCCGGTGGGATCGGTCTGGATCGACCTCTCGATCGAAAGCTACGGCATCCACGGGGCGCCCGAGCCCGGTAAGATCGGCACGACCTTCTCGCATGGCTGCATCCGGCTGACCAACTGGGACGCCGAAGACCTCGCCGCCATGGTCAAACCGGGCACGAAGGTCAACTTCAAGGACGAGACCGCGCAGGGCGGACAAATTCAGTGAAAGGCGGCAGCCGGCGAAACCGCTGCATAAGCCCAATTTATTATCATCCCTAGTTTTTGAAGACGTTACACGGCGTTTTACCGCCTGTAGCTTTCGACGGCACGCTTTTGAAAACGGTCTGGAATTGGTGGTTCGATGCAAGCATATGCGAGAGTGGTGATCGTCGGCGGAGGCTGCGTCGGGGCCGGCATCCTGTATGGCCTGGCCAAGCGCGGCTGGACCGACGTGGCGCTGCTCGAGCGCACGCAGCTGACCGCAGGCTCGACCTGGCATGCCGCCGGCCTGATCCCGTCCTATGCCCGCAACATCAATGTCGGGCGCATGATCAACAAGACCATCGAGATCTATGAAGGTCTCGAGGCCGAAACCGGGCAGCCGGTCGGATGGCACAAATGCGGCCAGCTGCGCATCGCCAATTCCAGGGACCGGCTCGACGAGTTCAAGAGCTATATGAGCGTCGCCGACGTGCAGGGCATGCGGGCGCATTTGCTGACGCCGGCGGAGGCCAGGGAGCTCTGCCCGCTGCTCGACAACGATCATATGCTCGGCGCCCTCTACCATCCGGATGACGGGCACATCGCGCCGGCCGACGTGACGCATGCCATGGCCAAAGGCGCGCGGGATCTGGGCGCCAAGGTCTATCTCAACACCGAGGTGACCGGGTTCAAGCGGACGCCCAGTGGCGAGTGGCTGGTGCAGACGAACAAGGGCGACATCACCTGCGAGCATGTGATCTCAGCCACCGGCAATTACGCGCGCCAGACCGGCGCGCTGCTCGGCCTCGACATCCCGGCGATCCCGATCCTGCACCAGTACTGGATCACCGAAGCCGTGCCGGAGATCGTCGAGCGGAAAAGGCAGGGACGGCCCGAAATGCCGATCCTGCGCGACGAAGGTTTCGAGGGCTATCTGCGCGAGGAAGGCGACGGCCTGATGTTCGGGCCCTACGAGCGCACCGCGAACCTGAAACTGTTCGCCGAGGACGGCGTTCCAGCCTGGTTCGGCGCCGATCTGGTCGAAGAGGATTTCGAGGCGGTGTCGTGGAACTGGGAGCAGGCCCTGCAGCTGGTCCCGGCACTGGGACGGGTCGGCATCAAGGCCAATGTGCGCGGCCCGTTCCAGATGACGGCGGACGAGCTTCCCTTGATGGGACCCGCCTGGGGCCTGCCCAATGTCTGGCTGGCCGAGGGCGTGCCGGGCGGCATCCTGTGGGGCGGCACGATCGGCTACTATCTGTCGGAGCGGATCGTCGAGGGCGGCAATAGCCTCGACACTTCCGACCTCGACCCGCGCCGCTTCGGCGACTACGCCAACAAGGCCTGGACACACGAAAAGGTCCGCGAGGCGTGGGGCACGCATGCGGAGCAGAAATATCCGGGGCAGGACATGCCCGCTGCCCGCCCGCAAAAGACCGCGCCCTCCTATGACAGGCTGACCGAACTTGGCGCGGTCTGGGGCGTGCTCAACGGCTGGGAGATGCCCAACTGGTTCGCGCCGAAGGGCGTCGAGGCCAAAGACCAGTATAGCTGGCGCTGGACTCCCAAGGGGAACTTCGTCGCCGAGGAAGTGCTGGCGGTGCGCAACGCCGTCGGGCTGGTCGAGATGACGCCGATGACCAAGTTCCAGGTGTCGGGGGCAAACGCGGTGGCCTGGCTCGACAAGATACTGGCCAATCGCCTGCCCGCGGTCGGCAAGGTGACGCTGGCGCATCACCTTACGGCGCAAGGCGGCGTGCAGGCGGAGTATATGGTGGCTCGCCTTCAGGAAGACTTGTTCTACCTGATCTCGACGCCGCGCGCGGAGCGCTGGAACCTCGACGATCTCTCGAGACTGCTTCCCGCCGACGGCAGCGTGAGCCTGAGGAACGTCACCAATGAGCGCGGCTGCTTCACGATCGTCGGACCGAACGCGCGCGAGGTGCTGCAACCCCTCACTGAGATCAACCTTTCGAATGCTCAATTCCCGTGGTTCAGCGTCAAGACCGGCGGCGTCGCTTTGGCCAGCGACGTTCGGCTTCTGCGCGTGAATTACGAAGGCGAGCTCGGATGGGAGCTCTACCATCCCCTCGCCTACCAGCGGCAATTGCTGGATGCGGTCCTCAAGGAAGGCGAAAAGCACGGCATGCGGCTTGTCGGGCTGCATGCTCTGGAGTCGCTGCGGCTCGAAAAATCCTATCGCGCCATGTATCGCGACATGAACCTGGAGCTCAACGCGCTGGAGAGCGGGCTGGAGCGATTCATCCGCCTCGACAAGGGCGATTTCGTCGGGCGCGACGCGGTTCTGAAATATAAGGCAAGGAACGACCAGCGTCGGTCGGTCACGCTCAAGATCGAAACCGACGGCGCGAGCACGCTTGCCTCCGAGGGGCTCTACATCGACGGCGCGCTGGTCGGGCGCATAACGTCGGGCGGCTATGGCTATGCGCTCGGGCACGACGTGGCGCTGGCGCTGTTGCCGGAGCGTCTGGCCAAGCCCGGCACGAAGCTCGACGTCGCGATCCTGGGAGAATGGAAGACCGCCGAGGTCATCGCGGACTCGCCTTACGATCCCGGAAACGAAAGGCCACGGATGTAGCCGGCGGTCGAGCGCAGTCAGCCCGATCATCTTCGCACTGTCACGGATCGTTCCGCCCTGCCCTGCGTTGAAGGACACGCGAGGAGGAATCGGCAATGGACGACGATCGGATCGAGAAGATCAGGCAGCGCGCCTATGAGATCTGGCAGCGCGAGGGCAGCATCCATGGCGACCACGAGCGGCACTGGCATCAGGCCGAGATGGAAATCGACCGCGAGGCGGCTCCCCCCTTGACGGCAAACGATGCGCTGCCTGAAACACGCGAGATCGACAGCGCGGACGTGCTGACGGTCGAGGCACTCGCGATGCGCACCGGCATATCGGGCGAAGAGGCGCAGGAACTGCTCGACAGGCTGGGTAACGACCGCGCCGCGATCGAGCAGGCGGCGCGCAGTCTTAAGGCGCGGAAGGGGCTGTAGGTTCGGAGCCGCGACGCGATCGGTCGGGGCCGGCCCTGACGCAAGCGGCAATTTATCCGCGGGGTTCATCCACTTTGAGGATATCGGCGCGCAGGTGATCCGCTGGCGCTTGCGGGCTTTCTCCTGCTCACCGTCTGGAAGGCACCCCCGTGGATCGTGGTCGTTTCGCTGGCGGTGGCGAGCGCGATCCTTTTTTGAAAGGAGCAATGCCATGGCAACAGTGAATGTTCGCTACATCGTCGATGATGTGGACGCGGCAATCGCGTTCTACACCCAGGCTCTCGGTTTCTCCGTCGCCATGCACCCGGCGCCGAGTTTCGCGATGCTGGACAAGGGCGACCTTCGGCTGCTCATCAACGCAACGACAGGACCGGGCGGCGCATCGCAGCCGATGCCGGATGGCCGCAAACCGGAACCCGGCGGCTGGAACCGGATCCAGATCGAAGTTGCGAAGATCGAGGACGAAGTCACTCGTCTGAAGACCTTTGGCGCCAAGTTTCGCAACGACATCGTGGCCGGGATAGGCGGCAAGCAGATCCTGCTCGACGACCCTGCCGGCAACCCGATCGAGCTGTTCGAGCCGCCGGCCAAATAGGGTCCGGACCGGCCAAGATTGCGGAGCGTTGGCCACTCCAAGTTGACAGGGCGGGCACATCACCCTAAGTTCGCGTTAGTGGCGACTAACGCGAACTATTGGACAGCGCTCGGAGATCCGACGAGGCGCACGATCTTCGAACTGCTGGTCGAACAGCCTTGTTCGGTCAGCGGACTCGCTCGTGCGCTGCCTGTAACCCGGCCGGCGGTCTCACAGCACTTGAAGGTCCTGAAGGACGCCGGGCTCGTGGCCGACACACGCTCCGGCAAGGAACGCATCTACCGGATCGATCCGGACGGGCTGGCAAGCCTGCGTGCGGAAATCGACCGGTTCTGGAGCAAGACCCTGGCCGGCTACAAACTGGCCGTCGAGCAACCAACGAAGGACCAGGCATGAGCAAGCAACCTGCACCCGCGCCAGTAAGACACTCCGTCGTTGTCGAGGCACCGATTGCGCGCGCCTTCAAGGTCTTCACCGAGGGCTTCGGCAGCTTCAAACCCCGCGAGCACAATCTTCTCGCCGTGCCGATCGCGGAGACGATCTTCGAGCCTCGGGTCGGAGGTCACGTGTACGACCGCGGCGCGGACGGCAGCGAATGCCGCTGGGCCCGGGTGCTGGCTTACGACCCGCCCGACCGGCTGGTTCTGAGCTGGGACATCAGCCCGCGATGGCAGATCGAGACCGACCCGAACAAGACCAGCGAATGGGAAGTCCGGTTCACGGCCGAGACGGAGAACCGAACCCGGGTCGAGATCGAGCACCGGAATCTCGAACGGCATGGCGAAGGCTGGGAAGGCGTGCGCGGCGGCGTCGACAGCGATCAGGGCTGGCCGCTGTACCTGCAGCGCTTCCACGATCTTTTTCCCGGCAAGGCAGCCTGACCGTCGCGCAGCGATTCAAGGCATCGCATCACGGAGCCAAGACAAGATGGAAGCCTATTGGTTCAGCATCCTCGGCGTGGCCGCGCTCTGCCTCCTGTCCGTGCTGCTTGCGGTCTATTCGGGCTCATCCAAAGGGTTCGCCGGAATGCTTTCAGGGCCGGTGATCCCGGCGGACGACGACAACAGGCTTTACAGGATCGACCGCGTCCACATGAATTCGGTCGAAGCGCTGGCGCCTTTTGTCGTGCCGGCGATGCTGGCGATGATGGTCGGCGTCGGGCCGGCCACCTTGGCGACGCTCGTCTGGCTTCACCTGGCGATACGCCTCGTTCATTTGGCGATCTACCTGCGTGGCGGAAACGCCGCCAAGGGAGGCAACGTCAGGACGATCCTTTACGTCTCCGGAGCACTGGTCACGCTTGCCCTCATCGTCGTGACCGGGTGGGCCGCCGCAGCCTGACGCCGCGGCTCTTCGACTGGCACTTGTTTGTGACACCCGCCTGCATTGTACTTTCCAGGGTCGAACCTTGAGGAGGCAGGGCGATGAACTGGAAAGCGGCGGCGGTTTCCTGTCTAGCGACGATGTTGATCGGTGGGGCGATGTGCGGCCAGGCGCTTGCCTGGGGCCAGGAAGGCCATGCGGTGATCGCCGAGATCGCGCAGCACAGGCTGAGCCAAAACGCCTATGACGTGATCGAGCAGCTCCTGCGCGCGCATCTCAAGCTCGAGCCACCGGCGACCGTGTCGCTGGCCTCGGTCGCGAGCTGGCCCGACGACTATCGCGCCGAGAACCACAAGGAGACGTCGAACTGGCATTTCGTCGACATCCCCCTCGCCTCCAGGCCCGGCGACGCGCCGACCGCCACCACCGCCTACGATCCGGCGCGCGACTGCAAGGACGACGCGACCTTCGGCTTCTGCCTGATGAAGGCGCTGCCGGCGCAGGAAAAGATCCTAGCCGATCCGAAGAAGAGCGACGAGGAGCGCTGGAAGGCGCTCGCCTTCGTCATCCATCTGGTGGGGGATCTCTCGCAGCCGCTGCACTGCGTCGAGCGCCTCGACGGCAACCAGGGCGACCAGGGCGGCAACACGCTGACGGTGACCTTCAACGTCTCGCGGCCGAAGCCGGACGGCTCGACCTATCGCGACCTCACCACCTTCCACGCGGTGTGGGATTCCAGCCTGATCCTGTTCAAATATTATGACTGGGGCAAAGTCGCGCTCGACCTCGAGACCGACGTCATTCCCAATCTCGCGCCGATGCCAGTCGCGGACCAGACGCCGGGAAAATGGCTGGCCGCGTGCCACGCAATAGCGGAGGACGCCTATCGCGCGCTGCCCAAGGGCACGTCGATCAAGGCAGACAACCCGCATGCGGTGATCCTCGACCAGGCCTATTTCGATCAATTCTCGCCGGCTGCCATCCAGCAGCTCGCGCTCGGCGGCCTGCATCTGGCCGCCGTGCTCAACGAGACGCTGGCGGTTGACAAGTAGGCGGTGGATTGCCGCGCGGCCCCGGCGGATGCATAGTGGCGGCACGGCAGGTGGCACCTGGTTCTCCCGGGGAAATGGCCATGAACGGAGAGAAGGATAATCCCGGTGTCGCGGTGTTCCCGCCGCTGTTGTTCCTTGTGGCGGTGATCCTGATGCTGGCCTTGCGCTATGTCTGGCCGTTGGCGATTGGCGCCCGGCCGCTGACTATGGTGCTGGGTATCCTGCTTGCGGCCGTTGCGATTGCCATCATCGCCTGGGGACGCATGACGATGCAGCGCGGCGGCACCAATATCGACCCGACGAAGCCGACATTGGCGATCGTCACCGGCGGCCCGTTCGGCTTCTCGCGCAACCCGCTCTATGTCGGCCTGATGGGCCTGCTGCTCGGCATCGGGCTCATCTTCGACACCTGGTGGGGCGTGCTCGCTCTCGTCCCCGTCTTCCTCATCCTGCATTCCGGCGTGGTGCTGCGCGAGGAAGCGTATCTGGAGCGCAAGTTCGGCGAGCCTTACCGCGCCTATAAGGCGGGCGTGCGCCGCTATCTTTGAGACGGCGCCGCGCCCCGATCGATGCGATCGGCAGGCGACGGCAGGTTGGACGTCAGCCCTTCAGCGAATTGCTGTAGACCTGCACACCGACGCGTTCGTTGCGCCGCCAGCGCATCACGGCGCGATAGACGGCATCGTCGTCGGGAACAATCAGCGTGAAGCGGTCCGGTAGGTCAACCTGCGCACCGACGCGCAGCTCGGCGCCATGCTCGTGCTGGTTTCGGATGAAACATCTGATCCTGGCGTCAGCAGTGACGATGGTGGCCTCCTTCAGCACGAATTCTCGCGCATGAAGACGGCGCTCGGTGTGGGGAAAGGTGGCCATGGTGCACTCATCCCGAAATTTCCGCGGTGGGGTTCAGCCTCCCCTCGCCCGACGCTCCACCATAGCAGCGAGGCGTTTCCGTTCCGTTAGCGACCGCTAAACGCGACCGGCCGGGCGGTCCCGTTTTCGTACGCATTCGCCGGCTGATCGTGAGGACTCGATAGCGGACAGCGCTCTCAACTCGCTAAAGTGCATCTCAGAAACGGTGTTTGACCAAAGGTAGCTTGCTTTGCGTCGACCAATTGATGCCAACGAGTTGTCCGGCGCGAAGAAAGGCGGCCGTGCCGCGGATATCTACGTGGCGCGGGCCTTTCGAGATTTTGGCGATGGCTTTGCCGCAGTGCTCCTGCCGGTATACCTGGCAGCGATCGGCCTTGGCCCGCTGGAGATTGGCGTTGTCGCCACCGCCGCGCTCCTGGGTTCGGCGCTATTGACGCTAGGCATCGGGTTTCTTGCCGTGCGAGCAGACCGGCTCACCCTGCTTTTGGCCGCATCCGGCCTGATGATCGCAACTGGGCTGGCCTATACGCAGTCAAGCACCTATGCGCTTGTTCTGCTCGTGGCCTTCCTCGGCACGATCAATCCTTCTTCCGGCAGCGTCAGCATCTTTGTCCCACTGGAGCACGCCGTATTGTCGCGGTTGGTCGCCGATGCGGACCGCACGAAGGCGTTCGCACGCTATAGTTTGCTAGGCGCACTGGCGGCATCCGTCGGCGCACTCGCCGCAACCAGTCCAGACTTACTGGTCACGACTGGCATGTCGCGTCTGACCGCGCTTAAAGCAATGTTTGTCCTTTACGGAGTTCTGGGCGTAGCCGGAGGGCTTACCTACGCGCGCATTCCCGCTGGTCCGAAAACCTCTCCTCAGGACCGGCCCGTCGCGGCGCTTGGGCCATCGCGTGCCATTGTCTACAAGCTGGCGGCCCTGTTCAGCATCGATGCGTTCGCCGGTGGTTTTGCCGTGCAGTCGCTCGTTGCCTTGTGGCTATTCAGCAAGTTCGGTCTTTCGCTGTCGACTGCCGGGGTGTTCTTTTTCTGGTCGGGTGTTTTGTCGGCGGTTTCATTTCCAATCGCCGCGTGGCTGTCGAACCGCATCGGCCTCGTGAACACGATGGTGTTCACCCACATTCCGTCGAGCGTGTGCCTCATTCTGGCGGCTGTCATACCGAGCCGTGACGCGGCCCTCGCGTTTTTGCTCATACGCGCGGCGCTGTCCCAGATGGACGTACCGACACGCTCTTCTTACGTGATGGCCGTCGTCACGCCACCAGAGCGGCCCGCGGCGGCGAGCGTTACGTCGGTTCCACGAAGCCTTGCTGCGGCGGCGAGCCCGGCGATCGCCGGCGCCCTGTTCGCCGCGGGCTTTGAAGCGTGGCCCCTCGTGATCTGCGGTGCCCTCAAGATCCTCTACGACCTGGCCTTGCTTTGGGCTTTCCGCCATATCAAGCCGCCTGAAGAAAGATGAAGCAGCATCTATTCGCAAGGAGGGCGGCAACCGTGGATTTGAAGTACCGCCTGCCAGGTTTCGCGCTGGTGGTCACACAGCACCGCCTTCATCCGTGCTCGTGGTGATGCTCCTCCGGCCCGGCCATGGCGAACTGCAAGTCCTCGCTGTCGGCGCCGGCCGCAAGGTGCAGCCTGGCGCTGAACTCGTGCGGCTCGGCCGGCGCGACCAAGCTCTGCAGATAGTGGTGGTCGCCGCCGACCGGCGACAGCGGCAGTTGCTCGACCATCCCGCCCGACCGTTCGATAGCGACATTCGCCCGCAAGCCTTCGGCATGGCGCGACAGGCGCAGGCGCATGCGCTCGCCCTGCGGCGTGTCGACGATTTCCAAGAGCCCGCTGGCGAGCCTGGCCGACACCAGGAACGGATCGGGCGCGTGGTGATGCCCACCGTCCGCCTGCACTTCGGCGAAGCGGATCGTGGCGACGTCGAGGGCCGGAACATGAGCGAAAAGCTCGACTTTCAGCGAGGCTGCGATGTTGTTGGCGGCGGCGAGCAGCAACCCGTCATTGACCGCGATCGCCACATCGACATGAAGCTTATGGCCGAGCCAGCGGGCCTTGGCCTCGACCACCTTCTCGATTCCGGCGACATGCGCTGCCGAATGATGAATCTCGTCGATGATGCCCGGTTCGATACCGTCGAGCGTGCGGGTCAGCACCGAGCGCGCCGATTGCCAGACGATGCCGAAGATGGCGACGGTGATGAGCAGGCCGATGATCGGGTCGGCGAGCGGAAAGCCGAGCCAGACGCCGAGCGCGCCGGCAACCACGGCGAGGCTGGTGAGACCGTCGGTGCGCGCATGATAGCCGTCGGCGATCAGCGCGGCGCTGTTGATCTGGCGACCGACGCGGATGCGGAATACCGCCACCGCCTCGTTGCCGAGGAAGCCGATGACGCCGGCCGCCGCAAGCCAGCCGAGGAACCGCACCGGCTGGGGATTGAGCAGGCGGTCGATCGCCTCGTAGCCGGCGACAATCGCACTCGCCAGGATGATGAGCACGATAGCGATGCCGGCCAGGTCCTCGACCCGACCCAGGCCATAGGTGAATGTCCTGGTCGGTTTGCGGCGCACCAGCGCGAAGGCGATCCAGAGCGGAATCGCGGTGGTCGCGTCAGCGATGTTGTGGATGGTGTCGGCAAGCAGCGCCACGCTGCCGGAAAACATCACGACGACGATCTGCAATGCGGCGGTGACCGCGAGGATCACAAACGACCACTTGATCGCCCAGATGCCGCGATCAGTGGTCGCGATCGTGGCGTCGATCACGCCATGGGTGTGACCGTGCGGGCCATGATGATCATGACCGTGCCCACCATGGCCATGATCGTGCGAGCCAAAGCCGAACCAGTCCAGAATCTTTTCCCGCATCTCGGGCCTCACAGATACTTGGTGAGCTGCTTCAGCTCCTTGAGCGTGTCCCTGGTCGGTTCGCCGCCTTCGACCAGGCAATGCTCCATATGGTCGTGGATCAATTCTCGCTTGGCATTGCCAACCGCGCTTTCGACAGCGTGGAGCTGTTGCGCCAGATCGAGGCAGGAGCGGCCCTGCTCGAACATGGTGAGCACGGCAGCCAGATGGCCGTGCGCGCGCTTGAGCCGGGCGATGATGTCGGGATGGGAGCTGTGTATCGTCATGACCATATCCTATCCTCCAGGGTAGGATATTGGCAACAAATGACAGGCCACCTTGCAGATCGGACTTACGTGGCCGTCAGAACGGCGCTAGAGCGTTTCACGGAAACGGCGAACGCTCTATCTCTTTCTTTTTACGCAATTCCGGACGGAAAACCGTTTCACACTTTTCCTGGAATTGCTCTAATGCCGCTTGAAGTACTGCACCTCGCGTTCGTGCTTCTCGGCCGCCTCGCGCGACTTGAAGGTGCCGAGGTTCCGGCGCTTGCCGGTCCTGGGATCGACCTTGCGCGAATAGAGGCGGTATTCGCCGGATTTCAGCTTGCGGATCATGGCGGCCTCCTGTGCGCTTTCATAGCTCTAACCCGCTGCAGCCCTCCGGGTTCCGGCAGGCCGAACGTGATCCATTTCACGGAAGCGCCGGGCCGAATGTCGGAATCGACGTGTCAGTGACATAATTCGGTCGGATTATTTGTACTCAAATGACTTCCGCAACGTTATGGGTGCGTTGCGTGCATGCCGGAATGGAGGAGGGTGAGATGGTGACGGCGAAGCTTCACGGTGTTGAACTCGTCAAAGGCCAGAAGTGGACGGTGCGCGTCACCGCCTACGGCACCACGCTGACCTTCCCCTTCGAAGCCGAGCAATATGCGCGCTCCTATGCCGATGGGCAGGCCTTCCGCCTCGGCGTCGAGGTGGTCGAGCTGAAGGACTGCGCATAGTGATGGAACGTCAAATTCCGACAGGCCGCTGAAAACCAGGCCGATGCGCCGGCATCGGATGAAAATGTTCGAAACGAACCACCCTATCGACAGTTCAGCCGTTGCCGTCCGGAGCAGACGCTCACCGTTGGCGGCGCGACTGTTTTCAACGAGAAGCAGACACGAGCCGGCTGGACCGCAGGCGCAGGCATCGAGCACGCCATTGCCGATCGCCTCTCCTTCGGCACCGAATATGCCTATGTGGACCTGGGCTCGAAGCAGATACTCGACAATGGCGAAGGGCTGACAGTCAAGGACGACGTGGCTTTCCACACGCTGAAGGCCTTCGTGAATTTCCGTTTCTAGTTGCCAGCACAATCCCAGGAGAGTGCGCGGCGGTTTTCCGTCCGGAACTTCCAATCAGGCTTGCCCCGGCGCGTAGACGATTTTCTCGCCATCTTCCTTGACGAAGTCGCGCACCGGATAGTCGAGTACCGGCAGCACCGCCTCCGAGGGCCGACAGAGCCTGGTGCCTTTCGGCGTCTCGACGATCGGCCGGTTGATGAGGATCGGGTGGGCGAGCATGAAATCGACAAGCTCGCCGTCGCTCCATTTCGGATCGGCGAGGCCAAGCTCGGCGTAAGGCGTTCCCTTCTCTCTCAGCAACTCGCGCGGAGTGATGTCCATCGCCGCGATCAACTCGAGCAGCCGGTCGCGGGTGGGCGGCGTCTTCAGATATTCGATCACCACCGGCTCCTCGCCGCTGGCGCGGATCATGGCGAGCGTGTTGCGCGAGGTGCCGCAGGCGGGGTTGTGATAGATCGTGACCGTCATGGCTTGCCTTTGAATGGCTGGGCTTTCAATGCTTGGGATTGCTCGATGGTTTCGGGCCGCAACAGCCAGCCCATCAGCGCCAGCGCGACCAAGGCGCCAAGCAGTTCGGCGGCAATGAAGCCCGGCAGATCGACCGGCCTGATGCCGGAAAACGTGTCGGTGAGCGAACGCGCCACCGCGACCGCCGGATTGGCGAAAGAGGTGGAGGCGGTGAACCAGTAGGCGGCGGTGATGTAGAGGCCGACCAGCCAGGGCACGGCGCGTCGCTCGAAGCGGAGGCCGGCGAGAATGACGGCGACAAGCCCGAACGTCGCGACAACCTCGGAGAACCATTGTGCGGGTCCGGCACGTAGCTTCGTCGCGACCTCCAGCACCGGGAGCGCGAACATCAGATGCGCGGCAATCGTGCCGGCGATGCCGCCAGCGACCTGCGCGGCGAGATAGACCGGCAGATCGCGGGCCGGCAGCGTCCGGTTGAGACAGAAGACCAGCGAGACGGCCGGATTGAAATGGGCGCCGGAGATCGGCCCCAGCATGGTGATCAGCACCACCAGCATGGCGCCGGTCGCCAGCGTGTTGCCGAGCAGCGCCAGCGCCACATCATGCGTCAGCGTCTCGGCCATGATGCCGGAGCCGACGACAGTCGCCACCAAAAGGCCGGTGCCCAGAGCTTCGGCAACGGCGCGTCGCGGAAGATCGTAAGCGGTCATTGCCGGCTCCCCTCGCCCGGCGCGCAGCACGGCACCGCCAGCGCCGGCACGCAGATTTCCGGACGGCCAGAGCAGCAATCCTCCATCAGGAACCGGATCAGGCCGGAAAGCGCATCGTACTCCGCGCTGTAGACGATCGAGCGCGCGTCGCGCCGCGCGCTCACGAGGCCGGCGCGCTCCAGCTCCTTGAGATGGAAGCTGACATTGGACGGCGAGACCTCGACCTGTTCGGCAAGCGAACCGGCGGCGATGCCGTCCGGCCCGGCAACCACCAGCAATCGCAGCAGCCGCAGCCGTGTGTCCTGCGACAGCGCACCGAAAGCGATCAGGGCTTGACGTTCATCCACGTTTCAATAATCCTTGAAATGTTGAAATGAGGAATAGCCGACATGCTTTCTCCTGACAACCGGAAAATCACCCCTGCCCTCGCCATCGACCCGTCGGATCTCACCATCGGCGACCTGCTCGACGCGCTGGCCGCCTACCAGGACAAGCCGCTGGTGTTCCGCTATGACGGCCGGCCGGTAAAGCCGGGCTACCATGTGACCGAGGTCAAGGCCGGGCAGTTCTCGGGGCTGGATTGCGGCGCCAACCCGGAATCCTGGTCGGAAATCTTCGTGCAGCTGTGGGACGTCGACGAAGGCGGACCGGTCCACATGCCGGCCGGCAGGTTCACAGCGATCATCCGCAAGGTCGCCGATCACGTGGCTCTCGATCAGTCGGCCAGGTTGACCTTCGAAGTCAGCGACGGCGTTCGGCCCATGGAGCTTCACCGGGCAGGCCAACCGGCATTGGTTGGCGGCGCCGTCGAAGTCGAACTGTCGCCACGACCGGCAAGCTGCAAGCCGCGCGACCGTTGGCTGGAAGGGCAGAAGGCGAGCGCATCATGTCGTTCGCCCGCGAGCGGCAAGGCTTGTTGCAGCTGACCGAGTTGTCGGCACGAGTTTTTCCGACGCAGGAAAATTAGCGATCCCTTGTATTTCTTGCAAATGAGGATCATGCTCAGCTCAGTGTGTGGCAACCTGATGCGCAATGGGTGGGTATAAAAGGGTAAGGCGTCATGGGATATGCAGTCTGCTATGATCACAGTGGGATCGATCTGGCTTGGTCGATCTTCCTCGACATCACGGCGTTTTTCATGCTCATGGCGCCATTGGCCATTGCGCGGCTGATAGCGATATCGCGCGCGAATGGCACAGCTCAGCCTCAAGCCGCGTAGAGGCTTGAAGATCCGTTTCTAGCCTGAGCGCGGGACCTTCCGGGGGGCTTCCCCGAACAGCGCCAAGCAGTCGATCTCGTCGCGGAAAAGCGCGTCGGGATCAAGCACCAGCAACGACGTCTGCGTCGGAGGGCTCCTCAGCCTGGCGTTCATTTCCGTGCGCGCCTGACGCTCCGCCTCGGCGAGTGAGGCCAGGGAAGCCTTTTCGGCCCCGTGAGGGTGAGAGCCCTTCGACATAGCGACACAAAACGCGGTCGCCCTCTCTTGCGTTCCGTCGCAAGTGGAGCGGTCGATGCATCAGGGCCAACCCGTCCTTTTTCTCGATTGAGCGGAACGCCGACAAGGAACTTTCCATCGGCCGGAACAGTTCCCGATCGGGTGCGAACATGAAAAGGGCGTCGCGTCATCTCCTGAAAGGAACCGGTTACCTGATCTCGACGGTCAGCGTCGTTCTTCTGGCGATCGTCAGCTGGTCGAACGCATCGAAAGACCTGTTGTTGACAGCGTGCCTTCTTGCAGGCGCCGCGATATCGGTTGCCGGCATGTTTTGCCGGTGGCTCTCCTACGAGATCGAAAAGCGAAAAGAGGAGAGCGTCGACAAACGCGACGATCCGACGGCAACAATACCCACGGCGGATGGTGGCGCAGGTACTTGGAGACCGAGCCGTCCAGTCTAAAGCGCGTCGCGAAGGAACGGATTCAGGCCGCCAGCCGGCTCGACAGCCTCGCGATTAACCTTCGCTTAGAGCCCGGACCAAGGTCGGTGTCGCAATTGCCACGACTGGCCTATAATCTTTGCAGGCGGCGGGGTGAATCATGCGTATGCTCAGGGGGATCTTGAAGCGACTTGTGCAAATCTGGAGCGGGTTTTCGTTGGCCTGGCAGTTCGTGATTGCCGGCGGCATCGGACTCTTGGCCGTGATGCTGGTGGTTGGCCTTTGGGTAACGTCGCAGATCCGCGAAGGGGTGATGCACAACTCCGCCACCACGACAGCGCTCTATGTCGACAGCGTGATTGCACCGCTGCTGCCGGACCTGCGCAAAAGCCGGGAGCTCGACGATACGGTCAAGCGGGCGTTGGACGAGACGCTCGGCCAGGGCGCGCTCGGCAAGAGGCTGGTGTCGTTCAAACTGTGGCGGCGCGACGGCACTGTGCTTTATGCCGACGACTCGTCGCTGATCGGCAAAACCTTTACGCCGAACCCCAATCTCGTTTCCGCCTTTGCCGGCAATGTCGTGGCCGAATACAACGACCTCTACGACGACCCCGAAGCCGCCGAGGAGAAAGCCGTGAACGCGCCGCTGTTCGAGATCTACAATCCGGTGCGCGAGCCGTGGTCGGGCCAGGTGGTGGCAGTGTCGGAATTCTACGAAATCGCCGACGATTTCCAGGAGACGCTGAACTCGGCGCTGAGGTGGACCTGGCTGGTGGTGGCCGCCGCCACGGCGGCTTCGCTGGCGCTTCTGTCGGGAATCGTGTTTCGCGGCAGCCGCACCATCCAGACACAGCGCGCCGCGCTCGAGGCCAAGGTCACCGAGCTGCAGGCGGCGCTGGCGCAGAACTCGTCGCTGCGCCAGCGCGTGCAGCGCGCCTCGCGCCGCGCCACCGCCATCAACGAACGCTATCTGAGGCGCATCGGCGCCGACCTGCATGATGGGCCTGCGCAGCTGGTGGCGCTTGCCGCGCTCAGAATGGACAGCCCGGTGCTCGTCGACCCGGCCACCCCGAAACCGCGACGCGAGGCCGAGATCGCCGGCATCCACAAGACACTCGGCGAGGCGATGCGCGAGATACGCGGTATCTGCAACGGCCTGGTGCTGCCGCAGATCGAGACCCAGGCTGTGGCCGACAATTTGCGGCTGGCTGTGGTCGAGCATGAGCGCCGCACCGACACCAAGGTGTTGCTGACGCTGCCGGAGCGCTTGCCGGAACTCGGCACCTCGGAGAAGATCAGCATCTATCGTTTCGTGCAGGAAGGGCTGAACAACGCCTACCGGCACGGCAAGGGCAAGGGCCAGCAGGTGAGAGCCACGATGAAGGGCGGCAAGCTGTTGGTCGAGGTGCAGGACGCCGGTCCGGGCTTCGACCCGGCAAGGAGCGAAGGCCTCGGACTTGCCGGACTCAGGGAGCGCATCGAAAGCATCGGCGGGCAGTTCGAGACGCTCTCGGGTCCAGGAGGAACGAGACTGGTAATTACATTGTCTGTCGAGGAGCAGCCGTGACCGCACCGATCCGCATCGCCATTGTCGACGACCATCCACTGTTTCGCGAGGGCGTGGCGCGCAGCCTCGGCGAGATCGGCGGCTTCGAGCTTGTGGGCGAAGGCGCCAGCGCCGAGGACGCCGAAAGGCTGGCGCGCGCCAGCGCTCCGGATATCCTGATGCTCGACATCAGCATGCCGGGCGGCGGCCTCAATGCGCTGACCAGCATCCTTTCGGTGGTGCCTGAGCAGAAGATCGTCATGCTCACCGTGTCCGAGACCAATGCCGACGTGGCCCAGGCGCTGAAGGCCGGCGCACGAGGCTATGTGCTGAAGGGGGTCGGCTCCAAGTCGCTGGCCGAGATCCTGCGCGATGTCGCCAACGGCCAGAGCTATGTCTCGCCGACGCTCTCGGCCAGGCTGCTGTCCGACCTGTTGCAGCCCACCAGCCGCAAGCCAGACCCGCTCAGCCAGCTCACCAGCCGCGAGGCCGAGATCCTGAGGCTGGTCGCCGAGGGCCTGAGCAACAAGGAAGTCGCCGCCCGGCTGTCGCTGCAGGAAAAGACCGTCAAGCACCACATGACCAGGGTGCTGGCCAAGCTCAACGTGCGCAACCGGACGGAAGCGGCGCTGCTGATGCATGAGGCGAAGGAGAGGAACTAGGGGAACTGAGGAATTGGAGAACGAGGAACAGGGAACTCGGCTCGTTTATTTCTTCAGTTCTTCAGTTCTTCAGTTCTTCATTTCTTCAATTCCTCAATTCCCATTCCCCAAAAGCAATCACCCCCGCCTCCGGAAGGCGGGGGTGACATGCGAGGGTGCGGGAAAAGGGGGTAGCTTCTCTCAACCCTCACAAGCTTAGCAGGCGGGCCAGATCCGCCTGTGTCGCAACTCGCTCGACGATGGTGCGGCCTTGCGCATCCGTCATCTCGAAGCGGCCGTTCTCGATTTCCTCCTTCATGCCGTTGCGGTGGACGACAGTGATCTTGTTGCCGTCGACCTCGACCGTATCGCCGGTCGTGGCGTTGACATGACTGGCCTTGCTGCCCGGACTGGTGTTGCCTTTGCCGTTGTTGTTGCCAGGGCCGGCATTGGCATTGCCGCCGCCGGCATTGCTGTTGCCCGAATTGCCGCCGCTGTTGCCGCCGTTGCCGCCGCCGCCGTTGCCGCCACCGCCATTACCGCCGCCGCCATTGCCATTGCCGCCAGCATAAGCGGTGGTCACGAGGAGCTTGGCGGCGCCATCGGGCGTGAAATGATAGGTCGCGACAACAAGCGCCAGCGCGACCGCGGCGCGCAGCATAAGGCGGACAAACCTTTTGGAGGCGGGTTCGAGCATGCTGTCCTTGGTTCATGCCGGTTCCGCCTCGGCCCTGCCGAAGTTCCGCTCTCAGCCCGGCCAAGGCGGAACCGGTGTCTTGACCCGGAAAAGATTCACGGTTTGGTAAGGCTGCGGAAGCGGCCCACGACCCATGCCATGCCCGGTCGGACCTTTTTGCCGCCGCTTGGGGACCATCGTCGCAACCAAGGGGAGAAACGGCTCGAAGCGGTTGCTGCCCCTGCGTTAACCAAATCGCTTGGAAATTGTCCGGCAATTCTTTATGACTGTGGCCCGCGAGAACCGCGCGGACGCCCAACGAGCCGCGGCATGCTACGGCGCAGGTGTCTCTACTTGGACGCGAAAAGCACCGTAACACTTTGATTTGCGGATGGATTGTTTCCCCGATCTGCGGGGCCATCCGCCAAGAGCCCGCCTTACCCGGCAGCCGTCCTTAGGGCCCAAAAAAGTACCCCCGCCAAAAGGCGGGGGCAAGGTGAGCAGCGGGAGTTCTGTCATAAGACGATCAGGACCGAAGAGACGAAGCAAAAGGTGGCAACCTGATTTTGCAGCGCTGGCCTTTGGTCCCTTAAAGATCTAATCCAGATAGAACCTCGCTCTCACAAACTCTTCAGGCGATTGAGATCGGCCATTGTGGCCCTGCGCTCGACGATGGTGCGACCAAACTTGTCCTCCATCCTGAACCTGCCGTTCTCGATCGTCTCCTTCATTCCATTCCGGTGCGTGACCTGGATGCTGTTGTTGCTTACCTCGACCTTGTCGCCGGTCAGCGCGTTCACGTGATCATCGACATCGGCGGTGCTGCTGCTTGCGGCACTGTTGGAGGCGCTGTTCGTTGCGCCCTTGCTGTTGCCGCTGTTTCCGCCACTGTTGCTGTTGCCCCCAGAATTGCTGTTCCCGTTACCGTTGTTTCCGCCGCTATTACCGCTGTTCCCGCCACTATTTCCGCCGCTGTTGCCGCTGTTTCCGCCGCTGTTGCCGTTATTGCCGCCCGAGTTGCCGTTCCCGTTCCCGCCGCCACTGTTCCCGCCGCCATTGCCATTGCCGCCTTTACCGGCATAGGCCTTGGCCACAACAAACCCTTCGACGGAGAGATGAAAAGGCGCGACAACAAGCGCCAGCGCAGTGAGCGCTCGCAAGACAAGCCTGCAGCCCATGCGCGATACGCGCATCCCATTCTCCCCATGCCAGCCATCCGGCCCTTCGGCCAAACTACCCCACCGGCAATGTCGCAGCATCAGCATCCCCAATCAGCGCCTCGTGGGGAAGTGGCCCACGACCCTTGTCTTGTCTGCTCGGACCTTTTTGGTGACGATATCGGACCAAAGTCTTATCTCAACCACCAGATGTGGTCCGGCATGGCTGCGCGCACAGTTTTTTTCAGCGCGGCCAGCGGTTTAAAGCAGGTCGCGCCGAAACGGATTCAGGCGGCACGCTCTCAGTTTCACTTTTACGCATGTCGTTTTCTCAAAACCGCTGTGCACTTTTGGGCGACATGCGTCAGCCTGGCGACGGAACCGGCGCTCTCGCCGTCACGGCCGCGCCGAAGGCGGCGGCGATCACGGCGGCGATGCCGGCTGACTGCAAGGCGCTCAGGCTCTCATGCAGGAACAGGAAGCCTGTCAAGGCGCCGCCCGCCGGTTCCAGACAGACGATCATGCCGTAGACCTTGGCCGGCATCCTGGCCAGCACCATCATCTCCAGCCAGAAGGGCAGCGCGCTGGAGAACAGCCCGACGACGACCGCGCCGGCCATGACATGCGGATCGGTGAGATAGGGCTCCGCCGCGGCGAAGCCGAAAGGCAGCGCAACCAGCGCCGCGATCGCCATGCCATAGGCCGAGGTGCGGGCGCCGAGCTCGGCGCCCGCCTTCTGCGCGAAGATGATGTAGAGCCCCCAGCAGCCGCCTGCGGCAAGCGCAAGCAGCACGCCCGCCGGATCGAGTCCCCGGCTGATATCGGCAAACGGCGAGAGCAGCACGATGCCGGCGACCGCCAGCCCCACCCAGACGAGGTCGAGCAGGCGCCTGGAGCCCAGCGTCGCAACAAAGAGCGGGCCGGTGAACTCGAGCGCCACGCAGATGCCCAGCGGAATGCGCTCGAGCGCGGCATAAAAGAGCAGGTTCATGACCGAAACGGTGACGCCATAGGCGGCGAGCCAGGGCAGCCCCCTTCGTGTCGGCAGCATTTTCCAGGGCCTGAGCACCGCCGCCAGCATCAGCGCGCCGATGGCGAGCCTGAGCATTGTCGTGCCCTCCGCGCCCAGAATCGGGAACAGGCCCTTGGCGAAAGCGGCGCCCACCTGCACCGACAGAATGGCGCCGAGCAGGCCGAGGACGGGCAAGGCGCCCACCGCGGGAGCTGAGCTGACGGCCGGCGATGACATGCATTCTTCTCCCATACCCGTCTCGCGCCCGGCGCGACGGGATCGACAGGGCCTAGTGCGAAGCGCGCCGCCTGTCGTGAGGCAGCGGGAGACGGTCGGCTGGGACAAGGGATTGGTTGCCAGGCATATAGGCCGCCCCTGTCGCGGGCGCCGGCGGGCCTGGACGCACTGCGACAACGCCGCTGCAGTGCACAAGATCTTGAAATTAAAGCGATTTCACCTAGGAATATCGCAGTATCGTTAAATGTATTTTCCACGTTTTCCGACGGTTACTTCCAATACACTATCGAAAGTTGCAGATATTTCTTGAACACGCCCATCAATAATTTTCTCTGAAGGACACGGGACTAAAGTCCCACATACTTTTAGGACCACAGGCTCCATTCATTAAAAAGTGAGGGAATTCATATCGTTCCGCGCGTTAGTCACGATTTTGTTTCAATCACGTAAGCATTGTGTGTTGCGCTGCAACATCGCGGCGACAATCGTTGCGCGGTACGCACAGTGGAGGATTCCGTCATACCCGCGACAATGGGCATTCCGCCGACCGCCGCCGACAGTCCGCCCGTTCGGCGCGGCAAGCGAGGCTCACCAGCAGGACTCGGTGTCATCCCTCCTTCGCATCGTGGGAGACATCCGGCCTGTGGAAGCCGCTGATGGCGAAGGCGCGCGACATCCAGTTGGACGCGCTGCGGGCGGTCGCCGTGACGCTGGTGCTTTACGCGCATTTCCTGGCGCCAAACGGCACCTCCTTCCTCGGCCATCTCGGAGTCAGACTGTTCTTCGTGCTCTCCGGCTTCCTGATCACCCGGCTTTTGCTGGACGCCCGGGACGCCGCCGCATTCGAGGCCGGACCGGCGCTGCGTTCCTTCTATGCCAGACGCATAATCCGGATCTTCCCGCCCTATTTCGCGGTGCTGGGGCTGGTCTGGCTCACCGACCTGGAACAGTCCAGGGCCTCTCTCGCCTGGCATGCGCTCTACCTCTCGAACTTCTGGTATGCGCTGCGCAACGATTGGAACCCCTGGCTGCTCTGCCATTTCTGGAGCCTCAGCATCGAGGAGCAGTTCTATCTCGCCTGGCCGCTGATCGTGCTTCTGGCGCCGCGCAAGCGTATCGAGGCGATCGCCATCGGTGTCATCGCCTTCTCGCTCGCCTACCGCTTCTATTGGCCGATCGCCGCCGACCCGGCGCTGGCGCGGGACCTGTTGCCGCCGGCCTCGATGGATGCGCTTGCCTGCGGCGCCCTGCTCGCCGTCCGCCGTGCCAGGGGCGCCGATGTGCCGCGATGGATGCGGCTCGGCTGGCCGGCGCTCGCGGCGCTCTTCCTCCTCGTCGTCTGGTCCGATCCGGGGCCGGCGAGCTCGACTTGGGAGTGGCCGCGCTGGCTGCTGGTGCAGGTGCTGCCGCTGGTGCCGTTGACGGCGATCGTCGCCGCCTGCTCGAACGGCCTTGGCGGCACGCTCGGCAGGCTGGCCGAATTGCCTCCCCTGCTCTCCCTCGGCCGCATCAGCTACGGCGTCTATCTCTACCACCCGATCCTTCTGGCCTATGCCGTCAAGGCGCAGCCATGGATCCCGCTCAACGTTTCGGAACAGGGGCCGGGCCGGTTCCTGGTAGCCGGCGCCGCCACGCTGGTCGTCGCCTCGCTCTCCTGGGCGTTTTTCGAGAAGCCGCTCAATGGGCTGAAGCGCTATTTCCCCTATGTGGCGCGGCCAGTTGCTCGGACGCCGGGCGAGGCCATTTGGAGCGGCGCGACCGGCGGTGGGCCCGCGCTCGACCTGCAGCGAACAGAGGCGAGGCGATAATGGCGAGCGCTCCGCTCATCTCCGTGCTGCTGCCGGTCTACAATGCCGAGCCTTACATCGCGGCCGCTCTCGGCTCGATCCTGCGGCAGGATTACGACCGGCTCGAAGTCATCGCCATCGACGACGGATCGACCGACCGGTCGCTGGAGATCCTCGAGCGCTGCCGCCGGGATGACAGCCGCGTATCGATTATCTCGCGCGCCAACCGCGGCCTCGTCGCCAGCCTCAACGAGGGTCTGGCGGTCGCCCGGGGCGAGCTCGTCGCGCGCATGGATGCCGACGACTTCGCCTATCCCTGGCGGCTGTCGCGCCAGGCGGCGCTGTTTGCGGCACAGCCCGAGCTCGGCTTCTGCGGCTCTGTCGTCGATCTCCTGCTGCACGGCCGCATCGCCCGGAGCAGGCTCGATCCGGTGTTCCGCCTCGAACTCCCCGTGCTGTCGCAGTTCTTCACCATCTTCATGCACCCGACGGTGGTCTACAATCGCAGGATCATCGGCGAGGCCGACCTCCATTACGACGGCGCTTACCGGCATGCTGAGGATTTCGACCTCTTCCGGCGGCTTGCCGGCCGCTATCCGGCGGCGATGATGGAAGAGAGCCTGCTGGTCTATCGCGTCCATGCGGGCAGCGTGACGAGCCGGCATGTGAAGGAGATGCGGCGCACGCATCTCAGGATCGTCGGCGAGAATCTCGAGCGCGAGGGCCTAGCTGAGGACACCCGGGACCTGCGCGCCATCGGCGATAGCGTCTCCTTCGACACGGTGGCCCGGGCGGCCGCCTTCATCCGCGCGCTGGAGGAGCGGATCGCCACCCTGCCCGACACGACGCGGCCGAGCTTCGAAGCCGGCGCGCTGAACCTCTTCTATTTCCTCTACCAGCTCGTCAATGACGAGGAGCGCCCGGCGCTGACGCATGAATTGTTGACGCTGACGACGAAATGGAACGCCATCCGCCGCCGCGAGAAATACGCGCTCAGCCCCGGCGCCTGGGCGCCGTGGCTCAGCCAGGCCTCGATGTGGGCGGGCAAACGCGCGGACGGGCTGGCCTATCGCCTCAAATCCGCACCGGCGGCGTCGGTGCTTGCGCCTTACCGGATGGGGGCGGCATGAGGCGAGGCGTCGAAGCTGCTAATCTCCCCCCTTGTGGGGGAGATGCCCGGCAGGGCAGAGGGGGGCGCTGTCCCGCCGGCCTCTCGACAGGTTCCAATGGACTTTTTCCGATAGCTTTTGACGATTGCAAGTTTTCTGATAGGCCGCATTCCTTCGCGCCCCCCTCTGGCCTGCCGGCCATCTCCCCCACAAGGGGGGAGATCGGCAGCTTCGCCGAGGCCTCCGCATGAACGACGCGCGCCACCCGCTTCCGCACTTCCGCCCTGCCCTGCCAGCGCCTCCCTGGCCCCGGCAGCGGCCACAGGTCTCCTTCATCGTCTGCACGCGCGACCGTGTCGCGGTGCTGAAAGCTTGCATCCAGTCCATCCGCGCCGCCTGCCGAGCGCACCCCGGCTTTGCCGCCGAGCTGGTGGTTGTGGACAACGGCTCGCGCGACGGCACGGCCGAATATCTTTCACGGATCGCCGCGATGTCCGACATCGCGCTGACCGCGATCTCGGAGCCGCGGCCCGGACTGGCGGCGGCGCGCAATGCCGGGCTGGCGCGGGCGCGCGGACGCGTGCTCGTCTTCGTCGACGACGACTGCCGGCTCGACCGCAACTATCTCGACGACCTTCAGCGCCATTATGCGAGCGGCGAGAAATGGCTGATCCGCGGCGGCCGCGTCGAGATCGGCGACGCGCGCGATCTGCCCTTCACCATCAAGCGCTGCGACAAGCGCGAGCGGCTGACGCCGGCCGTTCATCCGGGCGGCTTCGTGCTCGGCTGCAACATGACCATGCATCGCGACGTCGCCGCCCGCATCGGCCCCTTCGACGAACGCTTCGGCGCCGGCGGAGCGCTGCGCTCGGCCGAGGACACGGACTATCTGGTGCGCGCCATGCTCGCCGGCATGGCGGTGGAATATGTGCCCGACATGACGATCTTCCACCATCACGGGCGGCGCGGCCGCAAGGCGGTCGACCGGCTGCATCGCGACTATCATTTCGGCAATGGCGCGCTGTGCCTGAAGCACATCCGCCGCGCGCCCTGGCTGCTGCGCCATTTCTACTGGGCGGCGCGGGCCGCCATGCGCGAACTGATAGGTGGGCCGCGATTCGATCAGGATCTCAGGCTGTCGCACTGGCCGATCGTGTTGATGAACCTCGCGGGCGCGGCGAAATTCTTGGCTCTTGTGCTTGCCGGACGGCCAGACCGGCAGGCGCAGCCGGCCCAGGAAACCGCTGAGGCCAGCGCGGAGGCCGGCGCGCGATGACCGGGTCTCCGACGCTGTCGATGCTGCACCAGGCGCTCGGCCGCCGGCAGATCGCCCTGCTGCCCGCCGTCGTCGCGCTCGGGCTTGCAAGTGCCGCGCTCGAAGGGTTCGGCATCGGGCTCATCATCCCGCTGCTCGGCATCATCATGGGGCATGGCGAGGCGACCGGCATGGCCGGCCTCTCGGCCCTACTGCAGAAGGTCGGCGCCGGGCTTGGCGAGCGCGAGCGGCTGATCGCGATTTCGGCCGCGATCCTCGGCTCGATCCTGCTCAAGAACCTGCTCGCCTACGCCAATTCGGTGCTGACCGCGCATATCTACGGCAAGGCCAGTCAGGCGATCCGCGGCGCGCTGGCCGGGCAGCTGCTTGGAGTGGGCTATCCGTTCTTCCTGAAGGAGAGCCCGGGCCGGCTGCTCAACATCATCTCCAACGAATCCTGGCGGGCATCGGACGCCATCCAGGGGATGCTCGGCGCCATCGTCAGCGCCTCGGCAGCTATCATCCTGCTTGCCTTCCTGCTGCTGCTCTCCTGGCAGATGACGCTCTTGGTGATGCTCGGGCTGGCGCTCGTGCAAGCGGCGCATATGGCCCTGTCGGCGCATCTGAGGGCGCCGAGCCGCGGCGTGGCGGCGCGCAACAGCGCTTTAGCCTCGCGGATGCTGCATCTGGTGCATGCCGGCCGGCTGATCCGCATCTTCGGCCAGGAGGCGCGCGAGAAGGCGGCGTTCGACAAGGCCTCCGACGGCGTGCGCCGCGCGGCCTTCCTGCTCGCCAACCGCCAGGGCGCGCTGGCGCCGCTGACGGAAGTGCTGCACGCGATGCTGTTCCTGGCGGTGGTGATCGGCGCCTGGCTTGCCGGCTTGAGCTTCCCGCTGGTCGCCGCCTTCCTCATCCTGCTCTACCGCCTGCAGCCGCATGTGAGAGCGCTGCAGATGACCTGGAGCCAACTGCAGGGACTTTCCGGCTCGCTGGAGGAGGTGACCTGGCTGCTCGACCCGACTGGCAAGTCCGCGCCGCCTCAGGGCAGCCAGCCGTTCACGGGCTTGGGTGAAAAAATCGCCTTCGAGGGCGTGAGCTTCAGCTACGCCAATGAGGAGCAGCGCGCGGCGGTGCTGCATGCGGCAAGCTTCGATATCGTGAGCGGCCGCTCGACGGCGCTGATCGGCCGCTCCGGCGCTGGCAAGACGACCATCGTCAATCTGCTCTGCCGCTTCGTCGAGCCTGACGGCGGTCGCATCCTCGTCGACGGGACGGAGCTCGGCGACATCGACCCGGCCGCATGGCGGTCGCACATCGCCTTGGCCAGCCAGGAACTGGAGCTGGTCGACGGCACCATCCTCGACAACATCACCTACGGCAAGGACACGGCGAGCGCCGAAGAGGCGCGCCGCGCGGCCACGCTTGCCGAGGCGCATGAATTCATCGAGCGCCTGCCGCAGGGTTACGAAACCGTCGTCGGCTATCGCGGCGTCAACCTGTCGGCCGGGCAGCGGCAGCGCATCGCGCTCGCCCGCGCGCTGGTTCGCGATCCCGACATATTGATCCTCGACGAGGCCACCAACGCGGTCGACGGGCTTTCGGAAGCGGCGATCGTCGAAACGCTGAAATCGCGCGCCGGCCGCCGCACGACCATCGTCATCAGCCACCACCACTCGACGATCTCGTTCTGCGACGACCTGGTGATTTTGGAGCATGGCCGGGTGAAGAAGCAGGCGCCGTTTGCCGAATTGGCGGCGCGCAGCATGGATGAGCTGTATCAGCCGGAGTGAGCGCTGGAATCTACCCCCTTGAGGGGGAGATGTCGCCAAAGGCGACAGAGGGGTCGCTTCGCGTGAAGCGCCAGCGCCCTGCGCGCCCGGAGATGAGGTCGGCGATCTACGTGAGACGACCCTACCCCGATCCGCTATGCGGATCGACCCTCCCCTCAAGGGGGAGGGTAAAGCTCACCCCGCCATCGCCAGCGGCACGGCGCTCTTGTTGGGGATCTGGATGTCGATCTCCAGCGTCGACATGGTCGCGCCGCGGTCCATCGAGACCTGGAGATAGTCCTGGTCGATCTGCACGTGCTTGGCGATGACCGCCATGATCTCCTCGCGCAGGATAGAGACGAGGTCGGGCTGGCCGCGGCTCTGGCGCTCGTAGGCGAGCAGCAGCTGCAGCCGCTCGCGCGCCACCGGGGCGCTGGTGCGCCGCTTGAAGAGGTCGAGGATGCTCATGCCGCCCTCCTTCCGAGAAGCCGGTCGAGGAAGCCCTTGCGTTCGAAGGGGACGACCACCGGCAGGTCCTCGCCTTCAAGGCGTCTTGCCGCTTCGAGATAGGCTTTTGCGGCTGAATTGGTCGGTTCCGACAGCGTCACCGGCGCGCCGAGGTTCGAGGCCCTCAGCACATCCTGGCTTTCCGGGATGATGCCGAGCAGCGGCGTCGACAGGATCTCCAGCACGTCGTCGATCGACAGCATCTCGCCGCGCGAGGCGCGCGCCGCGTCGTAGCGCGTGACCAGCACGTGCTTCTGGATCAGCTCGCCCTGCTCGGCCTTCATGGTGCGGGCATCGAGCAGGCCGATGATGCGGTCGGAGTCGCGCACCGACGACACTTCCGGGTTGGTGACGATGACCGCCTCGTCGGCGAAGCGCATGGCAAGCTGGGCGCCGCGCTCGATGCCGGCCGGGCTGTCGCAGAAGACATAGTCGAACACCGAGCGCAGCCTAGCGATGACTTCGGCCACGCCCTCCTCGGTCAGCGCGTCCTTGTCGCGCGTCTGCGATGCCGGCAGCAGATAGAGCGTCTCCAGCCGCTTGTCGCGGATCAGCGCCTGCGACAGTTTTGCCGTGCCCTGGATGACGTTGACGAGGTCGAACACCACGCGGCGCTCGGCGCCCATGATGAGGTCGAGATTCCTCAGGCCCACGTCGAAATCGACCAGCGCCACCTTTTTGCCGGTCTTGGCCACGGCGGCGCCGAGCGCGGCCGTCGAGGTCGTCTTGCCGACGCCCCCCTTGCCCGAGGTGACCACGACTACCTTGCCCATATATCCAGCCTCCATTGGCGTTCTTTATTCTCTGGCCGTGCCGGGCACGGCGGATTCTCTAAAAGCTTCGCACGCGAAACCGGTCCGAAGCTTGCGCCTTACCCGAGCGGCACCACGCACAGCGCATCATTGTCGAGGAAAGCCTGTACGGCCTTGCCGCGCGACACGCCTTCCATCTCCTCGGCCGTGGTGTACCAGCCGTCGACGGCGAGCAGCTCGGCCTCGTTCTTGCGGCAGAAGATGCGCGCCGAAATATTGCCTTCCGAGCCGGCGATCGCGCGGCCGCGCAGCGTGCCATAGACATGGATCGAGCCGCCGGCGACGATTTCCGAGCCGGACGCGACCGAGCCCAGCACGATGACGTCGCCATGCGGGTGGAAGACCGACTGCCCCGAGCGGATCGGCGCCTTGATCATCAGCGTGCCGGCGGAAGGCTCGTGCCTCTCGGCCACCTTGTCCGGTTCCGGCTGCTTCGCTTCCGGCTTTGCCTCATCCAGCTTCACCAGCTCGGTGTTTGCCAATTCTTCTTCCGGCGCCCTCACCTGCCCCGGCTGCACGTCCTCGACAGCGGCCGTCTCAACGGTGATCTCCTCGGCCTTCGCCTTGCGCGCGGCCCTGCCCAGCAAGCCTTCGGCGGTGGCTTCCTTGGCGCCGCCAAGCAGCGGCGGCAGTTCGGGCCCGAGCTCGGCGCCTTCGAGCTCGATGGCGTAGACGCGGATGCCGCGCGAGCCAAGCACGCCGACAAGTGCTGCGATCTCCTCCGGCCCCGGCTTCAAGGTGTTCAGATCCAGCACCACCGGGCGGCCAGCAAAGTAGCCGGGCGAGTTGCCGATCCAGTGATCAAGCCCCTCCAGCCACTCGTCGATGGGAGCTTCCGGGGTGAGCGTGAAAGCGACGAATGAGCGGGCGCGGAAGCGGATGGATTTGTTGTGCAAAGGGGCGGCGAAGGTCACGACCAGGCGAATCCTTACTCAATGGTTAAAGGGTGCCGGGCTAATGGTTAACAAAAGGTTAATTTTGCAGGTCGGGACCGTTAAGGAACTAGCGCGGCTAACTTGTGTGGCGGGGCGGTCACAATGCCTGCCCTCGCGCCGCGGCCCCGCCAAAGAGCCAGGCCCTGACGAGCCGGGCATGTGAAGTTCCTAATATACGAAGAGAGGCCGCGCCCGCACCATCCGGCACGGTTAATTTTCCATTTCCTCCAGAACAGGGGACGGGGCATGCGCATCAATCAAGCAAGCAGCAAGTGGGCAGGCAGCAGGCGGGCAGGCTGGACAGGCGCAACGATCGGCGCGCTGTTGCTGCTTGGCGGATGCATGAGCATGAGCGGCAGGGACCAGACCAGCGGCATAGACCAATGGCTGACGACGGAAAATGCCGACGCGGTTGTCAAGGCGATGGCGGCGAAGGGAATGATGCCGGCGACCATCGACTGCCGCTTCGCGGACAACAGGCCGGGCCAAGTGGCGTACCTGTCGAAATTCACCTGGAAGCGCGCACCTGCAAACACGCGCTACCATTGGGAAATCGGCGACCCGACCTACCTCACAAGCAAGGAAGTCAAAGCCAACAGGGTTGGGTTGCGGCGGGTGTTCGCGAAGGGCGTGCGGAATCCGACGACCGGGCAGAAGGTTGGGTGCTCGATCTGGGCGGGTTAGGGGGTGGC
The DNA here is from genome assembly GCF_058312955.1 of Mesorhizobium sp. LEGMi-168a. NCBI lineage: Bacteria > Pseudomonadati > Pseudomonadota > Alphaproteobacteria > Hyphomicrobiales > Phyllobacteriaceae > Mesorhizobium > Mesorhizobium sp. LEGMi-168a. The sequence continues at coordinate 7,144 of NZ_JBZEGV010000008.1, read as the reverse complement.
GTGGGCGGAGTAGGACGGGGCTGCGATGGGTAGAGGCGTCGCAGCCCGCGCAATGGCGCGAGAACTGGCGATCCAGTGGTGGAGAGCAGATGACAACACCGGCCGGCTTCATGCGAACATATCTGGCCTACCAAGAACATCGGCAAGTCTGTGTGTTCAGACCGCGGGCTTTGACAGATCGTGCATGCGGTTTTCGTAGAGCCGGCCGACTAGTATCGGCCGACGGTTTTTGTCCATCCGCTTTTGTACGAAAGCTATCGCAGCTGGGTCTCCGGCCCAATATAAAGCCAGTCGGAACGATCACAAAAAAGGGTCGCCACTTGGCTTATCGTATATAGCATCAAGGTAATTCACGAAAGCCATCTGCAATATATCAAAACGACCTCGATGGCTGATCGCGTCGTTTGTGCTCCGGTTAAGTGTATCGTACCTTGCGTACTGCTGATCTATGTTGCCAGACAAGCCGAGGTCTTTCTGCGCTTCCCTGTGCTCTTTTCTCTCTTTTTCAAAGAAAAGCAAGAATGGCCGTATGTCATCTCTATATTCCTGAGACACGCTCCTAACAAACCAGTAATACACCGGAAAAACGCCTGCCGATGCTAGCAGTTCGTCGTGCGGCAAGAATACCTCGTCCATCGCGTCGAAGGTATCAACAGCACGTCGCGCGGCAAGTTCTAACTTGTTCTTATCGATTGGCCTTTTGTCGACCTGCATTCCCCGCGCAAATTCATCCAACGTCGTCTTTTTTGTAGTTACGGGCCGTTCTTCGTATTCGAAGATCAAGGCCTTGGCCGCGGCATTTTGGTCGCCGGCACGCTTGGTGCTAAAGCGTATCGCTTCCTGGAACATCGAATGTTCCGTGAGGCTCCGGATGACGTCTGTAACAGGGCCGGCGATCGCATTTCGAACCTCGGCGCCTGTCAGTGGCTTGCTCCGGTTCAGTCGAACGAATAGCTCGTTGACATCTCTTTCGTCATCAGCCACGACACTCATTATATCGAACGAGAAATTTTCGAACTCTTCAGCAACTTGCCGATAGTTTCGACGCAGGTCTCGTAACCCTAAACCGCCGAGCTTCAAAGATGGGTCGCTTCTCAGTACGAAATCTGCATTGAGAACAAGTTCGTTATCGAAAAATTCAAAAACAGTTTCCATCCTCTGCTTTCCGTCAATTATTGCATACGGCAGACGCTTCTCGTTCAATGTCGAGTTTCCATACTGAAAATCTGCCAAATAAAGCTTTGGAATATCAAACCCGTTAATGATTGAATCGATGAGAAACCCTTTGTCCTGCGGAGACCAGAGTCGACCTTTCCTTTGATAAGGTGGGGAGAAGTCAATGCTTTCCCTTCTGCTGTACCACCACACAAGCGTGCGGGTTTGGTGCGGTGTAATGTGCAATTTTCCCATCAATAATACCCAAAGCTTCTTTTGATTTCTAGCGATAAGCCAAATAAGTCAGGATATATTGTCGATTCTGCAAATCCTTTTCTGTGAAGAGACGACAGTATCGCATCAACAATGTTCTTCTTTATAATAATCTTCTTCAATGATCCGTTGGGAAAAAGTCCATCTGAAAAAGTCTTTTCCATCCCATCTACACCTTTTCCAAACAACGCAAAGACTCCTCTTTGAGCAACTATCCTTGGGCTATTGTGGGTTCCATAAATCATGACCGGAATTGTTGCGCGTTGCTCAACCTCTGAGGAGGGGCTATAGGCCTTTATTTCCTCACAATTTTCATCTAATACGCCACCTGAAAATGAAATATGTGCGAGCGCCGTCCTGTTCCAAGCGACGGGATCGCACAGCCAAAGAGCCACGTCGCTCGTGGGCTGACCATCTTTATCTCGCGCGACAGACGTGAGTGCAAAATACAGACCCACGAATGGACTTTCGCTCCAATCCAACAGCCGGGTCGGTATTCCGTAGTGCTGCATATAGAACAGCATTCTCCAGTCGCTGGCGAAATCCGTGCGCACAAAGGGAGGAGAGCGCTGAGCGAAACTATTCGCGATCCCTTTTTCGACTTTGCTCAGCTCCTCCGGAGTCGGAGTAGGCGTCCTTCGAGCAAGCGTTGGAATTAATGGATAGCTGGCATCGCCTGAGCCACGATACCAGGACACATCACGGCTATTTTGAAATGATTCGACGTGCTTAAGGATCGCACCGAAGGAATCTGGACTATACTCAGTTATGTTCGTCAATCGCCCCCCCAAATCGCCCGCGCTCTAGTTATGCCAATTTCCAGAAACGCAAGCAATCCTGGGTGACTAGAAAGCATGGCCCGTAAGCGCTGAGAGGTAAAGAGGCGGCGCTCGATGGCGATAGGCAGTCGAAGTTTGAGGCAACAGCATTGCCGAAGCACAGCGAGATCGTGTTAGGGTAACATATCGAATAGCCGCAAACTGCAGCGACGCAACCTTTCGACGGCTACTCCACCACTCCTGAATCTACTAGCTGTCACTATACTGCGCCTCGTGGCGCCTTGCTCGCCTTCCGTGTTCGGCGTCGCCTCTGCGCCGCGGAATCCGAGACGGAGATGCAAGCGCGAGCGACAACAACCCCTCCTCCCCGCCCTCCGTGCCACCCTCTCCAACGCCACCGTCTTGGACGCCGCCGAACTCGCCACCCGCGATCCCGGCTTCGATGCCCGCAATTTCGGCTCTTTGGCACTGGCGCGGCCACGGGATACGGCAGGCGTCTCGGCGCTGGTCGGGTTCTGCGCGGCGAATGGCTTGAGTGTCGTCGCCCAGGGCGGGCGCACCGGACTTGCGGGCGGGTGCCGACGGTGGCCGGCCACCGCGACCTTGGTGCCATGAACAGGGCCCATGAGATCGCCTCGCCGCCGACAGGGCGAGCGTTCCCATGATCTAAAGCCGCCTAGGACAAAGGCCATTGATAATATTATTCGTCTGCGCCTTGCCGCTGCCTCGGTCAAGCGCTATGTTTTTCAAATCGATCTTGTTGAACGAATGTTGTTTCCGCGCCTTGGCGCCCTGACGATCTTCCCTCTCAATTTCGAAGACTGCGGCGTTTGGCGTAAATCCAGGCGGCGATGATTTGTGTCGATTTGAAAGGAAAATCGTATGACTACTGGAACCGTGAAGTTTTTCAACACCACCAAAGGCTTCGGCTTCATCGAGCAGGGCAATGGGCAGCCGGACGTGTTCGTCCATATTTCCGCCGTCGAGCGCGCCGGAATGCGTTCTCTTGCGGAGGGCCAGAAGGTGAGCTTCGACATCGTGAAGGACGCTCGCAACGGCAAGAGTTCCGCCGAGAACATCCAGGCGGCCTGACGCCGTGCGTCCATGGCCCTTGACCACGGATGTACTGGCATCTGGCCTTGGAGCACATGGAGGAGGTCGGGGCTTGCCCCGGCCTTCTTCGTTTCAGATAGCGAGGTAGAAAATGGCTGAAACGAATTTATTCAAGCCGAAGGGCGACGCCAAGAGCGAGGCCACCGCGATGACCGCGCGCAGGATAATCGAGGGAGAAGCGGCGGCCCGGCAAGCAAAGACAGAACGGCTTCGCGCTGCCAGGCTCGCCCGCGGGTCGGTTGAGGCGCCGCCAAAGAAAAAGCCGGCGAAGAAAAAATAGCGACAGAGGCGGAGAGGCTGGCGGGACAGCCCCCCTCTGGCCTGCCGGACAGCCCGGCAGGACAGAGGGGGTGTGAAGGAACGCGGCGCTGATAGAGTTCTTCCCTATTCGCCCGCTCGGCGAAGCCGAGGCGGAGGGGGGAACTGTGGTACGAAAGCCCCTCTCCGCCTCGCTACGCTTGGCCCCCGCTCCAGCGGCGAGGGACCAAAGCCCTCTCAAGCCGCCATCTGCACCTCGCGCGCCGCCGCGATCATGACGCCGGCGAGCAGGCCGTAAGCGGCTTGCCAAGCTTCGCGGACCTCCTGCGTGAAGGCCTCGCCGAGGCCGATGTCGAGCGTTTCGATCAGCGCCTGGCCGACGATCGGATAATGATGCTCCTCGACGCCATAGCCGACATGGCGCCTGGCGAGATCCTGGACGGTGGGCAGGATGGCCTCGGCGCGGGAAAGCCCGTGCACGACGAAGCCCAGCGCCGCCATCAGCTTGGCACCCTGCTTGCCCATGTCGGTGGCGTGAAACAGCGCCTTAAGGCTGCCGTCGATGGCGAACAGGCGGTCGTAAAACAGCGCGGCGGCCGCCACCTTGATCGGGACGACCTCACGAAAACTATCCTGCACAAGCTTGATCTGGTCGGGTGTCATCGGCGCGCTCCTCCGCGTTTTTGGCCTGCGCCAAGATCGCGCCGTGGCGTTTCGCGGGCATGCCGGTTGTGGGAGCGGTGTGTTTCAGGCTTGTGTCTGCCGGGTATCAGGTTGCGGAAGCGGGTTCCTCGATCTTGGCGCGAGGAACTACTGAGACGCCGGCGGGACAGCGCCCCCCTCTGCCCTGCCGGGCATCTCCCCCACTTGGGGGAGATTGGATGTCGCGTCGACCTTCGCCAATCTCCAAAGTGCAGGACGAGCGGGGCGTGAAAGCTGCCAATCTCCCCCTTGTGGGGGAGATGTCCGGCAGACCAGAGGGGGCGCGAAGGAATGAGGGTTATTCCAGCTTGTACCTCACCCGGGAATGGGGCGAGGAAGCGCCTACTCGCACTGCCGGCGCGGGCCGCCGTCGTAGGGCTGGTAGGTGTTGTCCTGCGGATTGTAGGAGCGGTAGCGGCTAAAGCAGGAGTCGATGTGGTCGCTGGAAAACTGACGGCCGCTCCAGGCTCGTTCCTGCTCGGGCGTGATCTCTTCCGGCGGGCCGCCATAGGTGGTCGCATAGCCGTCCCGCGTGGTGGCGTAGCCTTCCATCTCGGCCTGGTCGTCGGTCACCTCGCTTTGGTCGGTTATTGCGCCCTGATCCTCTGCCTGACCGTTTTGGCGCGCCTCGGTCGAGGCGGCGGCGCCCGGATCGAAATAGGGCGAGATGCAGGGGCGCAGCTCGCCGCTGTAGGAGCGGTAGCTGTTTTCCTCCGGACGGTAGCTGCGATAGCGGTTGGCGCACCATTCGAGATGGGCGGCGGGCAATTGCGCCTGCTCAGCCGGCGCCTGCTCGGAAGGGGTCTGCTCGGAAGGCTGGCCGGCCGCATTGGCGTCGGGTTGGCCCCTCTGGGGAACATTGAGCCGGGAGACATCGGGCAATGGTTGCAATTGCCGCGGCGGCGCGGGCGGCGGCGTTGCAAGGGCCGTGGTCTGCGTGTCCGTATTCGCCTTGGCCGTCTCGCCCGCCTTGGCGGGTGCGCCGGCCGCCTGCTGGGCAGGAATGCGCTCGAGATCCTGCTTCGCCGGATCGACCGGCTGGGCGTCCTTGGTCCACAGCTCGGAAACGCCGATCGCCGGCGTCGCCTGGCGCACCGGCTTGGCGGCCAGCAGCCAGGTGGCGAAGGCAAGCCCGCTGGCGAACACGGCCAAGGTCAGCACGAAGCCGCCGACAATTCCCAACAAAGCCTTCACGCCGTGCTCCTTCAGCCTCCGCTCATAGAATGCGGGGCGCAGGATGGAAGTTCCTTGCCGCCGCGAATGGAAATTCCTCGCCCCTATGAAATGGGTAGAGGTGGCTCGGCGAAGCCGAGACGGAGAGGACGCGGACCTGGGCGAAGAGTGCATGGAGAAAGGTCATCGCCCTACGAAGGCCCCCGCTCCGGCCGCTTCGCGGCCACCTCTCCCCCACTTCGTGGGGGCGAGGAAAGGATCTACCCGACCACCTCGCGATACTCCCTCACCTGCCCGTCCTGCCCGCGAATGCGCCAGGTCTCGCCATCGCGGCCCTCGATGTGGCTCGCCGCCAGCGGCACCTTGCCGCCGCCTTCGGGCAAATCGATGACATAGGTCGGATTGCAGATGCCGGAGAGGCGCTGGCGCAGTTCGGCGGCCAGCGCCTGGCCTTCGGCAATCGTGGTGCGGCGGTGCGCCATACCGGGCGCCAGGTCGCCATGGTGGAGGTAATAGGGTTTCACGCCAAGGCGATACATCAATTCGCGGCAGAGCTCCTCCAGCACTTCGACCTTGTCGTTGACGCCCTTGAGCAAAACGCTCTGGTTGAGCAGGACAAAACCCGCCTGCCGCATCGTCCGGCAGGCTGCTTCAGTGGCCGGCGTAATTTCCCGCGGGTGGTTGAAGTGGGTGACCACCGTCACCATCAGCCGGCCCTTCAGCGCCGCCACCAGACCAGGTGTGATGCGCGACGGCAGCGCCACCGGCACGCGGGTGTGGACGCGCAAGAGCCGCACATGCGGGATCGCCTCGATGCGGGCGCGGATTTCGCTGAGCGCCTTGTCGGGCAACGAGAGCGGATCGCCGCCGGTCAGGATCACCTCGCGGATCTCCTCGTGCCCGGCGATATAGGCCAGCGCCGGCTCCAAGGCTTCGCCCGTATAGCCACGGCCGATCGACGTCAGCGACTCCTTGCGAAAACAGAAGCGGCAATACACCGCGCATTGATAGGTCGGAAACAAAAGCACGCGGTCGGCATGGCGATGCGTCAGCCGCGGCACCGGGCTGTAGGCGTGGTCGCCGATCGGGTCGTCGAGCTCGCCCTCGGTGGCGATAAGCTCTTCCGGCGACGGGATCACCTGGGCGCGGATCGGGTCGGCGGGATCGTTCCAGTCGATCAGGTCGAGATAGGGTTTTGGCACGCGCACCTTGTGGTTGGCTGCGGCTTCCTGCGCGGCCGCCTGCTCGGCGGGCGACAGCGGGAGCGATGCAAGATCGCGCACATGGCGCACGCCGGCGCGGATGTCGGCCTGCCAGGTGGCGTCGAGCGCAGTAGCAGGTTGTTTGAGATTGGCGTCTGAGGTCATTGGAGGCTCGGGCGGCTTTGCGCGGGATATCGGCTGGATGGCGGGCGGGGTCAATGGTTGGCGTGGTCGCGGGTCGCCAGGTTCTCCGAGACGCCTCATTCCTTCGCGCCCCCCTCTGTCCTGCCGGACATCTCCCCCACCAGGGGGGAGATTGATGTCATGCCGGTTTTCGCCAATCTCCAGTGTCGCAGGAAGAGAGCCGGCGCGCGAACTGCCAATCTCCCCCCAAGCGGGCAGGGGAATCGCACATGAGTAGAATTGGACTCTTGCGGCGGTTATCGAAATGGATTCTGAGGGACCTCTGGATGATCGGAGGTCGGCATG